>NZ_VHLB01000040.1:0-72179 GCF_006547365.1 Myxococcus sp. AB056
GGGTTCCTCAGGGGGCACAAGAACTCCGCGACGGACATGGTGGGGCTGGTCGGCATCCCTTATTCTCGCGTGCAGAACCGGGGTGTGCGGACCGACGCCACGGGCTACCCGGACCTCTATCCGTCGCTCCATCCCTTCACCGCGCCGTGGTTCCAGGTGGGCGCCGTCGCGAACCAGGTGTGCCAGCACCACGGGTTCGCGACGGGCGTCGCCTCCGGGGCCTACACGACCAGCACCGTTGGCGTCCTGAGCCTGACCTTCGACTGCTTCTCGTGATGTAGCCGCGCGACTCGGAGCCGCGCCGCTACTTCGCGGCGCGGCTCAGCATGTCCCAGTAGCTGTGCAGGCCACGGATGTGGTTTCCACCATCGACGGAGAGGGTCTCCCCGGTGATCCACGCCGCGTCCTCTCCGCACAGGAAGGAGACCACGCCCGCGACATCCGACGGCATTCCACACGGCTTGCCCAGCGGCGTGCGAGCCAGGAACTCATGACCCATGACCTCGATGAGTCCGACACTCTCCGCCAGCGGTGTCTGGATGGCTCCAGGGGCCACCACATTCACCCGGATTCCATGCCGCCCGAGCTCCGACGCGGCGACCTTCGAGAGGTTCGCCAGTCCCGCCTTCGACGCGCAGTAGTGCGACAACCCATCCGTCACCGCGAGCTGGTTCAGGGAGGAGATGTTGACCACCACGCCGGGCTTCTTGGCCTGCACGAGCGCCCGCGCGAAGGCCTTCATGAACAGGAAGGGCCCCTTCAGGTTGATGGCCATCACCTGGTCGAAGTCCTCGTCCGGCAGGTCGAGCAGCGGCGCCAGCGTGGCGGTCCCCGCGTTGTTCACCAGAATCCCTGGCAGGCCCAGCTCGCGCGTGGCGACCTCGAGACTCCGGGCAACATCCTCCGACCGGCGGACGTCACCCGTGAAAGGCACGGCGCGCGCATTCCCGTCGAACATGCGGTTGAGGTCCCTGGCGGTCTCCTCCACCTTCGCCTGAGTCCGGCCAAAGACAAGCACGTTGGCCCCATCCCGCATCAGTCGCTCGGCGATTCCCCGCCCGATGCCCTGTGCAGCTCCCGTCACGATGGCACTGTTTGATATGAGCTTCACGCCGCCTCCTGGCTGCTGGTGAGTCACGCGGGATGATGGCAGCCCGGAGCTCTTCGTCCATTTCAGGGGAATCGTCCTTGGCTGCCGTAGCAGACACCCGTGTCGCCGTCGTCAGGGAACGCCGCTCACGGCCACGCACGAGACTTTTCCACGAAGAGGGCCACTCTTGTTGCCCCCGTTTCCCGCCAGGGAGTCTGCAATCACCCTCCCAGCGGGGCCCCCCGCGGCTGGGCTTGCCCACGGCATGTGCGAGGTTGGCCCCGGCACGAGGCCCCCCAGGCCGCGTGGGGTTGAGGCTCAAGAGGCGCCAAGAGGTCCTGGCCCCTGCTACGCACCTGAGGGGAGCGCGCTCTGGGCAGGCCTGCACCCCAAGGGGGCTCAAGCGGCCCGTCCACCGGACGGGAGCATCACTCGGGCGGCCCCGTCAGCGGCCCTCCTCGGCCCCTCTGCCCCCCTCAACAGCGCCCCCATCCCTCTTATGCGTCACGCAGAAGAGCGCGGTGCTCGCACCGATGCCCACCGCCAGCATCAGCACGCACTCCAGCGTGAAGCCGGGGCTGCGGCCCAGCGGGCGCAGGCTCTGACGCAGTCCACCCAGAACGGTATCCATCGCGACGTCTCACGGAGCCGGTCAGCGGCCTCCAAGGGCGCCTACGTCCAGTCCGACGAACGATTGCGTGGCCCCGGCTTTTTGCCGCACGCTGGCGGTCGGCACCCGTGGAAGACGGAGGGGCACCATGGAGCAGCTCGAAGAGCAAAGCACCGAAGCGCTCATCCAGATGGCACTGAAGGGAGACGAGGATGATGAGCGAGCCTGGGACGCAATCGGGACGCTGCATCGCCGGGGGACGCGCGAGGTGTTGGACGCGGCCATCCAACTTACTGGCGCTCCCTCCGCGAAGGCGAGGGGACGCGGCGCCGACATTCTTGGTCAGCTCGGAGGAGAGGAGCGCACCTTCCCGGCGGAGTGTTGCGAAGCGCTAGTGGACCTGCTTCGGCGGGAACCGGAACCCGCCGTCCTCCTTTCGGCTGGCGTTGCGCTGGGGCACCTGAGGGATGCGCGTGCCCTTTCCGACCTCATCAAGCTGGCGGGCCATCCCTCGGACGAGGCACGGTATGGCGCGGCACATGGACTGGCTGTCTTGCATGCGCCGGAAGCCGTTGAGGCGCTCTTCCGGCTTTCGGCCGACGAGGACCGTGATGTCCGGGACTGGGCGACCTTTGGCCTGGGCACGATGATGGAGGACGTCGACACTCCCGCGCTGCGGGATGCGCTGGCTGCGCGACTCGGCGAAGAAGACACCGAGATTTTCGGGGAGGCCCTGGTGGGCCTTGCAGACCGGAAGGACCCACGCGCTATCGAGCCCGTGCGCGCGGCGCTGCGTGGCGAGTGGGTGACGGTGTATGTGCTCGAATCAGCCGCGTCCCTGGGCGACCCGAGCTTCTACCCACTGCTCCTCGCCATTCGGGATAGACAGGGGCCCGCTGATGACTACTTCCAGCACGTTCTGGATGACGTCATCTCCCAGTTCGAGCAGAGAGAACAGGCCTGAGGCGCACCCCTTTCAAGGTGTTGTAAGTAGCCGTTTTTGTATTCAGACATGTCCTGCAGCCAGGACTCGTGTGATGGAGACATGGCGCGAGGCAACGCCGTGAGCGACGTAGCCCGTCTTGGTCTTCTTCTTGGGTTCTCGGGGGTGCTTGCGCAGGCGCTTGGGTTGGGCATTGGCCGCGATGCGAATGAGGCTTTGGGCGAGGGCTGCGGGCGACGCGGTCTCATATTCAACCCATGCCTGTTCAGGGACGGCGATAAGCATGCCCTCGTACGCGGCACGCGCTTCGATGGCGACGAAGTATGCGGACAGCTCGATGCCCTCCTCTTTGGCTTATGGATGAGCCGCCTCCACCGCCGTCTGCAGCACGGATAGGACATTGTAGGCGACGACCGCGGCACCGAAGGCGAACAGGGCTGCCTTTGACTGGCCGAGCGTCCTCAACTCGCTCTGAATGACAGACGCAAGCGACGCCTGCCGGCTTTGCATGGGCGAGACGACCGGGGCAAGCCGCTCGGCGCTCTGCTGCACCAATGCCCGGACCACTCGCCCTTCCACGCGGTTGACTTTGTCGTAGACGGCCGTCGTCGAGACCGAGAGGTTGCTGGCCTTGGCCGCCGCATGCAGCGAGGGACGCAGCCCCATTGCCACAAGGCACATCATCTCCACCACCGATGAGAACATCAGCTCGCGCGTGTACTGCCGCTCCCGGTGCTCCTCGAACAAGGAGTCCACCCACTCCGGGCTGACCGCACGCTGAACCGCCAGCCGTGCCATCACGCTGACGGGACTCTTCTCGATGAACCGCTCCAGGACTGCCCCCATTGCCATGGCACCTCTCCGAGAAACCTTCCTCCCGGTCCGAGCCACGGCAAGGTCGACCCATTCCGCTCCGTGCCTGAACGGCTTGCTCTCATGCACGCCGCGCCGTCAGGCGGGCCTGTATCTTTGGGATCTTGAAAGGGGCGGCAACTCGACAGGCCCGTGCCTCGGTTCCATCCGACGCCGGAGGGGCACATTGGGGGCACATGACGCTGACGGAATGAGAGAAGGCCCAGCAACCCGTTGAGATTGCTGGGCCTGAAGGTGTGTGCCGCGGGCGGGATTCGAACCCGCAACCTCTGCATTCTGAGTGCAGCGCCTCTACCAGTTGGGCTACCGCGGCGTTCTTCGATGACGGCAACCCGGATGGGCTGCCGGAAAGCGGTCGACGGGATTCGAACCCGTGTTCACGTGGATGGCGACCAGGGGCCTGACCACTCGGCCACGACCGCATGTGCTGCCACGACCCGGAAAAGAAAGAGGCCGGGTTCCCTCGGGGAGCCCGGCCTCTGGCCTGCCATGCCACGTCGATGGACGGGCGAAAGGCGTCAGAGTCCGGGCCATCTACCGCCGATGGGTAGGCCGGGCAGCACGGGAGCGGGCAGCAGGGCGACGGGCGCGAGCACGCCGATGCCGATGACAGTGTCGTTCAAGGTGTCGGGATTCATCGGGCTCGTCAGGTTCGTCGTCTGCATGTCACCGCTCCTTTCTGTGAAAAATGACGCGCTGGAAGCGCGGGGCCTGACACAGCGCCACGCCTGTCACCGGCCCGGCCCGCGGATGGGGTAAGAAGGCCCTGGAGCCTGCGCCGCCTCCCCCAGGCCGAGGTCACCCGGGCGGCGCCCCCCCTCGATGAAGACCGTTCCCTGCCTGCTCGCATGGTCCGCGATGTTGCTCCTGTCCGGGTGTGCGGACCCCGGCGATGACTGCGGCCTCGTCCCGCCGCCAGGAGGCATGGGACAGACCCCGCCCCTGCTGTCGCTGGAGGTCCCCGCGGAGCTCCAAGTCCAGCCGAGCCTGAACTCCACCTGTGAGGGCCCCGACACCTCCCAGGTCCCCGACAGCATCACGGCGGAGGTGTTCGACCCGAACAACCACGCCGTGGCCTCGGAGGCGTCCCTCACCGGCAATGGACAGGCGGCCACCGTCCGCTTCACCCCGACGACCACCGGACGCCACCACGTCCGCGTCGCCTTCGCCCCGGTGGGCAGCCTCCAGCAGTTCGGCGCCTACGTGTCACGCGCGTGGACCGGAGGAGCGCCGACAGTGCTCCCGCTGCCCCGCTGCACGCAACTGGACCGCACCACGCATGGCACCTGGCTGTGTGACGGTGTGGCGGTGCACGCGGCGAACGGAACCCAGACGCCACTCGGCGGCGTCTCCGGCATGCCCGACGTGGCCGTCGCGGGAGACGTCGTCTGGGTCGTGGGCGAGGACCGAGTGCGCCGCTTCGTCGACACCGGCTCGGAACTCGAGCTCACCGGCTCGCTCCTGCTCAACCAGCGCGACACCGTGAAGGTCATCCAGAACCGGCTCGCCACCGCGGATGAGCTGTGGGTGCTCGACTCGGAGCGCCTGCACCGCTTCGCCTTCACCTCAGAAGGCGTCGTCATCGGTGCCACCCCCACGCCGTGGGTGCGGGCCAACCAGTTGCCCTTCGGCGTCGACATGGTGCTGGGCCTGCTCGTGCGTCTGGGCCCCGACACGGTCAGCGTCATCCAGGTGACGCACGAACCCGGCAGCCGCGCGTGCACGTTCCGGTTGGGCCCGAACGGGGCCTTCGTCGCCTCGGAGGCGCCGTGTCAGCGCCTGCCGGGCGTGCCAGCGGGCATCGAGGAGGGCGCGGTGTGGACCCGCGTAGACACCCTGCTCCTGCCGCAGCCAGGACAGACGCTGTACCGGTGGGCCGCGGTGGATGGCGCGCTGACCGAACGAGGCACCCTGGTCGTGGACGCGCCGCTCGAGCTGGTGAGCGCGCCCCTCCGCCCCGGCTTCGCCATCCCCTTCCTCCAGTGGCGGCAGTCCCGCGTCGGCTCCGCGGTGCCCGTGCCGCCCGAGTCACAGGGCCCGCTGGGACTGGAGCTGCTGCCGGGCAACGCGGACCTGTCTCCCGGACTGCGAACCATCTCTCCGCGCTTCTACTGGGAGGCCGGCGGCGGGCAGGGCCTCGGTGGCACGCGGGTGTACGAACGGCGTGCGTCTTCGTTGAAATAACGAGACGGTTGGGGCACACACGGAAGGAAAGCGCGAAATGTCGCCTGCCTGCCTCTCGCGATACCTGGCCTTCCGGGTGTAGAGAGGCCCGCGCGCCGCGGCACCACGCGCTCCACCCTACACGCCCGGAGGTGAGCCCCCATGATGGAAAGCCCCCAGAGCGCCGCGCTCTCCATGGAGGAACTGCACGAGGCGTGGCCCGTGCTCTCCATCGATGAGCGGCTGGAGGGCTTCCGGTTGCTTCCCGCTTCGGTGGCGGACGACTTCTTCCTGGCGTTGTCAGCGCGTGAGCAGGCGGAGCTCATCCTCCACCTTCAGCCGGCCGAGCGACGGACCTGGGTCCGGCTGCTGCCCCCGGACGACCTGGCCGACCTGGTACAGGCGGTGGAGCCCGAACAGGCGGAGTCCATCCTCTCGCAGCTCGACGACGCCAGCCGCCGCGAAGTCAACGTGCTCCTGGCCTACGCGGAGGACGACGCCGGCGGTCTGATGAACCCGCGCTTCGCCCGCGTGCGGCCGGACATGTCCATCGACGAGGCCATCAGCTACCTGCGCAAGCAGGCGCGGGAGCGGGTGGAGACCGTCTACTACGCCTATGTGCTCGACGCCGAACAGCACCTGCTGGGCGTGCTGTCCCTGCGTCAGCTCTTCCAGACGGCCAGCGACAAGCGCGTGGCGGACGTCATGCAGCGCGACGTCATCACCGTGTCGGAAGACACCGACCAGGAGGCCGTGAGCCGGCTCTTCACGGAGCACGGCTTCATGGCCCTGCCCGTGCTCGACGTCCAGCAGCGGATGAAGGGCATCGTCACGGTGGACGACATCGTCGACGTCGTCCAGGAAGAGGCCACCGAGGACATCCAGAAGGCCGGCGGTATGGAGGCCCTGGAGGCGCCCTACTTCGAGACCGGCTTCTTCGGCATGTTGAAGAAGCGCATCGGCTGGCTGCTGGTGCTCTTCCTGGGGCAGATGCTCACCGCCACCGCGATGAGCAGCTTCGAGGACGAAATCGCCACCGCGGTGGTGCTGAGCCTCTTCGTGCCGCTCATCATCTCCTCGGGCGGCAACTCCGGCAGTCAGGCCTCCACGCTCATCATCCGCTCGCTCGCACTGGGCGAGATGCGGCTGAGGGACTGGTGGCGCGTGGCTCGCCGCGAGCTGCTCTCCGGACTGGTGCTGGGCGTGGTGCTGGGTGTGGTGGGCCTGGCGCGCATCCTCATCTGGAACTCCATCTCCGGCGTCTACGGGGAGCACGCCTTGGTGTTGGGCATCACCGTCGCCCTGTCCGTGCTGGGCGTGGTGACGTTCGGTACCCTGGCCGGCTCCATGCTGCCCTTGGTGCTGCGAAAGTTCGGCTTCGACCCCGCGAGCGCCTCCGCTCCCTTCGTGGCCACACTGGTGGACGTTAGCGGCGTCCTCATCTACTTCACCGTCGCCAGCCTCCTGCTGCGCGGTACGCTGCTCTGAAGCGCCGGGGCCCGTGAGGCCGCGGCTTCGCGGGAGACACGGCCATGCTTCACCTGACCCCACGGCGCACCCTCGACCTGGAGGCGCCCGTCGCGCCAGGACGTCCGTCTCACGTCACCGCCTCGAGCGGACTGGTCCGCTCGGGCGACTGGCTCTACACCGTCGCGGATGAGCCGCTGCACCTGGCCGCGTTCTCCCTGTCGAAGGCAAGTCCCGGTCATGGCGTGGTGCTCGTCGCGAACCACCAGCCCGACGCGTCTGTCTCCCTCAAGTCGTCGCAGCCCGACCTGGAGGTGCCCTGCCTGCTGGCGCCCCTGGGCAGCGCGCCCCACGGTTCGCTGCTGATGCTGCCGTCGGGCGTCTCCGCAGGCAGGCAGCGCGGCGCGCTGGTCGCCCTGGGCGCGGACGGCACCCTGGCGGGAGATGCCCGGACCGTGGACGTCACGGCGCTGTACACCCAGCTCAGCCGGGAGTTCGGACCGCTCCGCATCGCCGGGGCGGCGATGTCGGGGGGACTGATGCGGCTGCTCCAGCGCGGCAGCGGCGAGCCCGGCACCGACGCCCTCGTGGACCTGGACGCGGAGCGGGTGTTGCGCGGACTGGAAGCCGGCGCGCTGGGCCCGGACGTGGTGCGCATGACGCGCCGCTGGGAGCTGGGACAGGCCGGAGGCATGCGGCTGTCCTTCACGGCGGCGTCGCCGCTTCCTGGCGGGCGGATGGTCTTCACCGCGACTGCGGGGAGCACCGGCCCGACGGCAACCGTGGGCGGCTCCGTCGTGGGCGTGCTGGCGCCGGATGGCTCGCCGCAGTTCCTCGACGCGCTGGAGGGCCTCGTGACGGTGACGGGCGTGGATGCCCGGGTGGAACAGGGGCGCGTGCGGCTGCTCCTGGCGGCCCTCTCCGAAGATGGGGCGGGCCCCGCGAACCTGCTGGAAACGACGCTGGACGTCCCGGCGTAGGGCGGCGTGTCCGCCCCGCGTCAGTCGTGCTCGTGCGCGGCTTCCTCGGGGCGGCCACCGACAGCTTCCAGCGACGTACGCGCCGGGCGGACGCGGTCGAAGGCCACCTCGCGCTGCCCCACGCCCGCGGCCGTGGTGTTGGCGATGCGCCGACGCGCCCTCGCGATGTAGTCCTGCACCAGCGCGGGGTCGGGGTGTGTCTTCAGCGCATCCACCCACGTCTCGATGGCCTTCTCGTTCTCTCCGGCGTCGGCGCGCAGCTTGCCCATCTCGAAGAGGGCGTGCGGCGCCAGCTCGGAGTCCGGGAAGCGCGTGCGCAGGTCCGCGAAGGTGCGGGAGGCCTCCTGGCGGCGTCCCTCCATCATCGCGATGGCCTGGGCTTGGAGGTACAGGGCGTCATCCACGTAGGCGCTCGTGGGGAAGCGCTCCATGACTCGGCGGGTCTCCAGCTCGCACTGCTGATAGTCGCCCAGCTCGAAGTAGAGCTTGGTGACCAGGTAGTGCAGCTCCGCGCCCTGCGGTGGATTGAGCTTGAGGGCCGCGGTGAGCTGGTCGATGGCGCCGCGCAGGTCGCGGTAATGCACGCGCAGCAGGTCCGCCAGGATGATGCGGGACTCGAGCGCCTCCGGCGACTCGGGGCACTGCTGGATGAGCTCGCGGTAGACGCCCACCGCCTCCTTCACCTTGCGCTGCTCCAGCCAGTAGACATCCGCGGCCCCCTTGAGGGCGCGCGCGCGGAGCACCAGCGCCTCCGGTGAGGAGTCGTGGCGAAGCGCATCGAAGGCCTTGCGGTACTCGACGAGCGCCTCGTCGGGCCGCTTCTCGAAGGTGGCATCACGGGCCCGCTGGAGATGGTCCACGGGCTTGTCCCGGCACGCCGTGGCGGCCAGGGACAGCACGGCGAGCGCGAGCCGCAAGGACTTCATCAGTCGCAGGCCTCCGGCGTCACGGTGACGCACTTCGTGTCCTGACAGCGGACGCAGACTTCCACTGGCGAGACGTCGGTGACGCAGACGTTGACGCGCGAGGTGCGCGGGCAGTCCTCGGACGTGACGCAGCGGTAGGGCTCCCCGCCATCACGCGTGATGTCGCTGGCCGTCGAGCCACAGACTTCCAAGTCGTTGCATCCGAAGAGGCCCACCGCGATGGCGGCGAACGCTCCGCACAAGGCGCGTCTCACGGCGGCGGTTGTACCCGGATTCGCCCGCGTCGTCACTGACGCCCCGCTCGCTTGCCTGGTGCCAGGAGCCGCGTTCGCGATTTTGGGACAGGGATGTCGGGTGTGTCATGGAGCACCCGGTGTCAGCGCCGTTCTGGGCGCTCGCGTCAAGGCGCCGCCGGGGTGATGGCGGCGAAGGCCGCGACAGGGACATGCTGAGCGCCATCGCGCCAACGACACGCATGAGCCTTCCATCCCATCCAAGAGCCGTCATCACCGGCGCAGGCACCGGCCTGGGCCGCGCGCTCTGCGAGGAGCTCGCACGCAGGCGGGCCCGCGTGCTCGTCACCGACATCAACGCCGCCTCCGCCGAGGAGACCGCGCTGCGCGTCACCCGCGCGGGAGGCGAAGCCCACGTCCATGTCTGCGATGTCACCGAGCCGGCCCAGGTCGAAGCCATGGCCGACGCCGCGGAGCGGCTCCTGGGCGGCGTGGACCTATTGGTCAACAACGCGGGCGTCGTCAGCGCGGGCCCAGTAGGCGAGCTGTCGCTCTCCGAATGGAAGCGCGTGCTGGACATCAACCTGTGGGGCGTCATCCACGGCTGCCATGTCTTCGTCCCCCGGATGCGCAGGCAGGGGTCCGGCCACATCCTCAACATCGCCTCGGCGGCGGGGCTCGTGTACGTGCCCGACCTGGCGGCCTACAACGTGTCCAAGGCGGGCGTGGTCGCGCTCTCCGAGACACTCCACGCCGAGCTGAGGGCCACCGGCATCGGCGTCACCGTGGCGTGCCCCAGCTTCTTCCGCACCCAGATTGCCAGTTCGGGCGCCTACGCCAACGACACGCTGCGCGCCCTCGCCGTCGGGATGATGGATGCGGCACGCCTGGGCCCGGAGGTCGTCGCGCGCAGGCTCCTGAAGGCCGTGGACGCGCGAAGCCTCTACACCGTCCCCATGGCGGACGCGCGCTGGGGCTGGCGCCTGCGTCGCATGTCCCCCAGCCTCTTCCTCCGCGCCGTCGCCGCGATGGACCGCTTCGCTCGCGAGTGGCTTCTGCGACGACGCTGAGCCCCTTCAAGGCGCTGGCCGACAGAAGCCGCGCTCGATGAGGCTCGGCGGCAGCATCCCGTTCTCGCCCGGCTTGCAGAGGGGCTGCATCTCGCCACGCCCTTTCGTCGCTGTTCGTCCTGTCGCGGCTCCTGCGCTCGCTGAGCTATCTGGAGGAGCGGCTGACTCAGCTCGCTTCTTCCGCGCCAGCCGCCAGCACCTCATCAACCTGGACTTCATCGAGTCCCTGGAGCCTGGGCCCAGCGGCACGCGGGTGGCGCGCCTGCGCGGTGGCCGCGAGGTGGAGATGACCTGCCGCCAGTCGCAGCGCTTCCGCGAAAGGCTCAGCGCCTGAGCGCCGTCAGTTGTTGCCGCGCGGCGCCTTGCCGGAGGTGAGCACCGCCTTGTCCACCGAGGCGACACCACTGCCGCGCCGCTTGAGCTGACGCGCGCGGTCCTCCTGCTTCTTGTAGTGCTTCATCATCGCGACCATGTGCGGGTCGGACGTCTCGCAGTGCAGCTGCGTCACCTGCTGGTGGCGGCGGCCAAGCTCCTGCCACGTCTGGAGCATGGCCTGGTTGCCCAGGAGCCGCTCCTCGACGGAGTCGAGCACCGCGTCCATCGCCTCGCCCTCGGCCTCCAGCGCCGCGAGACGCTCCTGAGCCTCCTGAGAGGGCGACATGCACCCCGTGCCCAGAGAGAGCCCCATCACCATGGAAAGCCCGAGCCACCTCCGCCGAATCCCCACGTCGCCTCCCGCAGTGTCTCGCGCCGCCCACCGGCCGCTTACGCGAAACGCAAGCTAGGGAGGCACCCCCGGGGCGACAACCCGCTCCAGCAGCAGAGGCAGTCGTTCTTTCAGCAGGCGACGATTCCCGACACTGGTGGCGCGGGGGGCAGGTCGGCAGCGGAAGGGGGTGCGCACACACCTGCGTCCAGCCAACGACGTGCGGCCCCCGCACACTGTCCAGTGACGTCTACTTCGGCACGGCCTTGAGCGACGCCTTGCCGTCCTTGATGACGACCTTGAACTCCACCGCCTTCGCGTTGTGCTGCTTGAGCAGCTCCGGCACCTGCTTGCGCAACGTGGCCGCCACCGACTCGTAGGACAGCTTCGACGTGTCCTCCTGGCAACGGCGCTTCGCGGTGACGTACGCGTCGTAGACGGCACGCAGCTTGTCATCCGCCAACCCGCCTCCACCGCTCGCCGAGGGAGGCCGGAACGCGGCAGAGGAAGGCGGCGTCGAAGCAGGCCGCGACGGCGGAGGGATGCTGCCGGCCGCGCCCGTGCCGGGCGCCCTCGACGGGGGAGCCATGCTCCCGGCGCCGGTTGCCACGGGCCGCGACGGAGGCGGCGTGCTGCTCGCGCCGACGGCAGAAGTCCTCGACGGAGGCGGTGTGCTGGCCACGGCGCCTGGTGCCTTCGCCGCCATGCCCGGCGGCGCCACCGACGTGCCGTGCGCAGGCGTGCCTCCCACCGCGGACGTCACGGTGGGTTGACCGCGCGGCGGTGTCCCCGCCACGGGCGCCACGGAGGGAATCCCTGTCAGCGGCGCAACGGAGGGGGTGCCTCGCAGCGGCGTGCTTCCCACCGCAGGCATGACGGGCGCGATGGCGGGCGTCAGCGGCGCGACCGCGGGCGGGCCCTTCGACGGCGCTCCACCCGTGGCCTGGAGAAAGCTGGCGGCTACCTGCGGCTCGTTGACGGGACGGGGGCGGATCAACTCCTCCACCTCCTCGAAGTCCATGTCGGAGATGTCCTCCGGCAACTCGACTACGCCCTTCTGGCCCGCCGCGCCCGTCGAGCTGGTCTTCCGGCCCTCCGCGCGGCGGCGCGCCTTGAAGACATCCCGGCGATAGGTGCCCGCTTCGATTTCCTGGAGCGTGCGCGCCCACAGCCGTTCGTACGTGAGGAACTTGTTGTACAGGCCGGCGACGCGGAACTTGGCGGAGGTGCTGCGGATGAACGCGCCCTTCAGCTTGTTCATCCGCTTCTTGAGGTCTTCGTGAGCGCGCGACGGCGCCTGACGCTCGTTGCCCAGGAAGTACTGTTCGTAGAGGTTGCGGAGGACGGCGACCTCCGCCTCCAGGGCTTCGCACTCCTGGAGGACGGCCTCGCTGGAGCCGGGGTCGGCCGGGGTGGACCTGCCAGCGAAGCTCTTGGAAGCGGACTGTCGGGCGTCGGGGGGCGGCATGACTCCTCAGAGTGTCCCCAAGAGGCCCGCGCGATTCAACCTCACGCAGCCGAGGGGGTAGGCCCCAGGCTTGCCGCCTCGCTCTCCCGGCGGCGGCCTTTCTGGGCGAGCAGCACCGCGCCAAAGGTGAACATACACAGGGAGATGAACTGGCTGGTGGAGACATTGTACCACGCCTCCAGCGGCACCGCCGCCGCCAGCTCCCCCGCCCCCAGCGACTGGAGCAGACCGTGCAGGGTGCCGCGCTCCACGTCCCCACGGAACAGCTCCACCGTGCTCCGCAGCACCGCGTAGGCCATCAGCCAGAACGCCAGGACGTGGCCATGGAAGCGGCGGTAGCGCCGGGCGTACAGCAGCCCCACGAAGAGCACCAGCTGCCCGACGGACTCGAAGAGCTGGGTGGGGTACACCCCCAGGGTGTGGCCCTGCTGCGCCACCCAATCTGAGATGCGCACCGCGCCAGGCGCGGCGTGGTGGAAGATTTCACCCGTGGCCTCCACGACGTACCGCGTGTCCTGGAGCTGGGACGAATACGCCAGGCTGGACGTGTTGCCCGTCCCGCCCAGGAGGTCCTGCGCCACCCCGCTGCCGGGGAAGTGCACGGCAGAGGCGGCATGCGCGGGCGCCACGTCCCCCCAGCAGCACCCCGCGCTGAAGCACCCCAAGCGTCCCAGGCACTGGCCCAGCGACACGGTGGGGATGCACACGTCGGCGAGGCGCCAGAAGTCCAGGCCATGCATCCGCGCGAACACGAACGCGGCCACGGACGCGCCAATCAGGCCGCCGTAGAAGACGAGCCCTCCGCCCAGGGAGAACACCTGCGTCCAGTCACGGGCGTAGTCCTGCCAGTTCACGAGCACGAAGAGCAGCCGGCTCCCGCCGATACCGCCGAGCAGAATCCAGACCGTCATGTCCATGATTTGCTCGCGCTTCTTCGGCCCCTCCACGTCCACCCACGCCCCGTCCTTCAGCTCCAGCGTGCGCCATTCGTCCTGCGCCAGCCGGCCCGCCACCGTCACCGCGGTGATGAAGCCCAGGGCCAGCAGCAGGCCGTAGGTGTGCACGGGGATGCCCTCGCCCTTGGCGCCCGGAAAGGCCCCGGGCGGCAGCGAGTACTGCAGGGCGAACCAGGCCAGCACCGCGCCCACGACGCCATACCCCGCGGCCCGCAGCAGCCGGTCTTGTGAGGACACCGGCGCGCGCGTGCCCGTCCGGGCATCCAGCTCACCCTCGGCGCTGCGCCAGCCGTTGAAGACGACGTAGCCCACCGTGCCCGCGGCCATCGCGTACAGCAGGAGCTGCGACCAGAGCGAAGTGAAGGTGAGGTGGACGAGGACGGGGAGCATGGCAACGAAGGCTACCCTCGTTGCGCGGGCGGGACGACACGCATGCGCGCATCAGGGCCCGCCCGGCTGCTCGGCCCGATTCGGCGGCCTAGGCCTGGGTGGGGGCCTGGGCCGGCTTCTCCTTGCGGACGAAGGAGTCGACGATGAGCATGCCCACGCCAATGCAGATGGCGGCGTCGGCGACGTTGAAGGACGGGAAGGTCGCCTTGTCGAACCAGTGGACCTCCAGGAAGTCGATGACGAAGGCCCGGGCGATGCGGTCGATGTAATTGCCCAGCGCGCCGCCCAGCACCAGCGGCAGCCCCCAGAGCGCCCACTTCTCTTCCGGGTCCGTGCCGGTCAGCTTGCGGAAGCTGAAGGTGATGAGGATGAGCGCGCCAATGATGGCCACGTGGAAGAGCGGCACCCGCGCCTCCGGCGGCATGCTCCGGAACATGCCCCACGCGGCGCCCGGGTTCTCCAGGTAGCGGATGCGGAAGAACGACTCCGAAATCTCGATGTGCCGCCGGGGCTGGTAGTGCATCCCCGTGAAGCCCTTGGGGGGCGGCTCGGAGTACATCGCGGCCAGGCGCTCGCCCAGGCGCTCCTTGCCTTCCATCTGGGTGGTCAGCTCGCGGACGACGAGGTACTTCGTCCACTGGTCGAGCACGATGACGCCAAGGGTGACGGCGAGGAGGATGATGTATTTGCGCGGCACGGGCCGGGACTTACACCAGCCGCCGCCCGCCCGTCACGGATTGGGGCTTTTCGGCGCCCGCAGCGAGTCCAGCAGCATGAGACTCACCCCGACGGTGATGGCCACGTCCGCCACGTTGAAGGTCGGCCAGCGCATCCCCGGCTGGTTGCGCCAGTGCCAGTCGATGAAGTCGATGACGTAGCCACGCAACAACCGGTCCACGAAGTTGCCCAGCGCGCCAGCCGTCACCAGCGCCAGGGCCACCCGGGCCAGCCGCTGCTCCGAGGGCGTGCGCCGGTACATCACGAAGATGAAGCCCATGGCCGCCAGGCTCACCACGAGGAAGAAGAGGCGCCGCACGCCCTCGGGCATGTCGCCGAAGATGCCCCAGGCCGCGCCCGGGTTCTCCACGTAGCGGAAGTGCCAGTAGTCCTCGATGAAGCGATAGGGCCGCAACACCCGGTACGAGCCGTCCTCGGGCGGCGGGCGGTTGTCCAGGTTCTGCTCGGTGACGAACCCCGTCACCCGCGCCAGGCCTTCCCGCCCATCCAGGGCATCCGTCAGCCGAGAGACAGCCAGGTACTTGGTCACCTGGTCTGCGGCGAGCACCGCGACAATCACGAGGAGGACGAATCGATGGGAGACTTTCATGTCGCGCGCCCTCCTCTATCCCGCTCCCCGGAGTCCTGACAATGAAGAGTGCCCACCCGCCCCTTCCTTGTCCGCTCGCTCCATTTCCCGGCCGGCACGGGATTGGGGCATGGTGTCACCATGCCGCCTGTTGAGTCCGACGTGAATCCTTCAGTCTCCGACACGCCCCCACCCACCGAGGCCGCGGCCAAGCCAGCGAAGCCCTCGCTGATGGCCCGCTTCAAGAACCTGATGCTCGAATTCGGGCCGCTGGCGCTGGTGGTGAACTACGTCATCTTCGGCCTGGTGATCGTCGGCTTCTACGCCGCCATCGAGTTCGGCTTCCAGCCCAGCAGCACCGGCGAGAAGGCGGGCAGTTGGGCGGCGGCCTACGCGGCGTCGCAGGTGGTGAAGCCGCTGCGCCTGGCCGCGGTGTTCGTGCTCACGCCGCTCATCGCCCGGATTCCTCCCGTGGCGCGCTTCATCGAGCGGAACAAGCACAAGTGGAGCTTCTGAGCCGAGGCCCGCGGCGGCCCAGGATGGCCGCCGCGAACCCGCCAGAAAGGGCGTCCCCTCAGAAGTTGGGGACGAGGAAGTCCTTCACCACGCCCATGTGCTGCATGTTGGAGGAACTGCTGTCGCCGGACTGCACCGGGGCAATCTCCGACAGCGGCCGGTAGGTGCGGCTGTCGAGCACCAGCCCGTTGGGGAAGGTGCTGGAGCCGATGACGGTCGCCTGCTGGTACTGGCGCAGGTCCTGATCCACCAGAATCTGGTCGTAGGGCTTGTTGCGGTTGCTGTTGGTGCCCGTGTTGCCGTTGTGGTCCGCCGGGTGCGGCCCCGCCGTCGTCACGACCTGCCGGAAGGTGGCGAAGCAGGACTCGCTGAAGCTGTCCGTGTTCAGGTCGCCACCGATGACGAGGTAGTCGTCCTCGGGAATCTGCGAGCGGACCTCGTTGACGATGGCCTGCGCCTCCGCGTTGCGGTTGCTGGAGCTGGACGTGAGCAGGTGCACGCTCACCGCCCAGAGGTCGCGGGGACCGGGGATGTCGATGCGCGCCCAGGCGAAGTCCCGGTTGGACACGCGCGGGTCGGGCCACTGGCCGAACTGGATGATGGGCCAGCGGCTGATGATGCCATTGGGAATCTGCGCGCCCGTCTCACGGGAGTAGTGGAAGCCCGGCGCAATCTGGTCCACCAGCGAGCGGATGTCCGACGCCGAGTTGCTCCCGTAGTTGAACTCCTGCATCAGCACGATGTCCGGGTCCACGCCCTTGATGAGACGGATGCCGTGCCCCGGGTCGTAGGACTGGTAGTTGCCGCTGCTGAGGTTGGACGCCATCACGCGGATGGAGGTGTGGCCCGCGTCCGTGCCACCATCGGTCCCCTCGTCGGTTCCGGCATCCGTCCCCGCGTCCGTACCGGCATCCGTGCCCGCGTCGGGCTCGGTGCCAGCATCCGGCTCCGGATCCACGCCCGCGTCCGGCTCAGGGTCGGTGCCGGCATCCGGCTCCGGGTCCACGCCCGCGTCTTCTTCCTGGATGCCGCCGTCATCGGTGGACGTGCCGCCATCCTCCAGGGCGCCGCCGTCCGTCTCCTCGTTCGAGCCGCCGTCCACGCCCGCGTCGGTCGGCACGCACGCGTTGCTCGGCACGCAGTGGCCGCCCTCGGCCCCCTCTCCGGACGAGGGGCAGCAGACCGCATCCGGGTGCTCGCACGCGGTCTGCGAATCACAGGCCCGGACGCACAGGTGGCGGTCATGAGACGCGACGAAGATGCAGGATTCGCCCTGCGAGCAGTCTTCCCTGGCGCCCTCGGGGCTGCACTCCGTCCAGAGAACCCCTCCATCCTCGAGCGGCTGCGGCACCTGAGGCGGGCTGCCCTCACCACACGCCAGGGAAAGAAGGGTGAGCGAAACCGCCGCGCACAGGAGGGAGGTGAGCGTCTTCTTCATGCTGTCGGACTCAGGAGTCGAGAGGGGGGAAATCGCCGACGACACCCAGGTGCGGACGGCGGCGGGAGTATAGGAACCCTCGATGTGACGATCTTGTGACTTATGGCACAGCTGAACGATTTTATCTACGCAGTCACCCGGAAACGTCACAGGAAGTCTGGCGGACCCGGCACGGCAGTCACAGAAACATCCCCGTGAAGCGCGGAGGGCCACGACAACGCGGGCCGGAGGGTGGACATGGGACAGCCGAAGGCCCAGGTGACGATGCGCTTCCACGGCGCGCTGAATGACTTCCTGTCTCCCGCGCACCGGCATCAGACGTTCAGCCACGCGCTGAGAGGCCGCCCATCGGTGAAGGACCTCATCGAGGCCTTGGGTCCGCCCCATCCGGAAGTGGACGTGGTGCGTGTGGATGGCGAGGCCGTGGACTTCACCCACCGGGTGCAGCCGGGCGCGTGCGTGGAGGTCTATCCCGCGTCCATGGACGAGGCGCCCGGCGTCCGGGTGGGGCCTCCGCTCCAGGACACGCCCCGCTTCGTGCTCGACGTGGGGCTGGGACGGCTCGTGGGCTTCTTGCGGATGCTGGGCTTCGACGCCCTGTGGCGCAACGACTTCGCGGACGACACGCTCGCGCGGCTCTCGCATGACGAGGACCGCATCCTCCTCTCGCGTGACATCGGGGTGCTCAAGCGCGGCGAGGTCCTGCGTGGCTACTTCCCCCGCTCGACGGACCCGGCGGAGCAGTTGGTTGAGGTGGTGCGCCGCTACGGGCTGACGTCTCGCATGCATCCCTTCTCGCGCTGCGTCGCCTGCAACGCCGCGCTGACCTCCGCCGAGCCGTCCGAGGTGGCCAGCCGCGTCCCCGAGCGCGTGGCGGAGCGGCACTCGCGCTTCCAGCAGTGTCCGGACTGCCAGCGCGTCTACTGGGCCGGCACGCACCACCAACGAATGCAGGCCCTGGTGGACCGGCTGCGCGAGCTCGAAGGCGCCCCCTAGGCGTCCGGATCGCTCAGAACATTGGAACTCGAGAAGTCACCAAGGCGTAACGGAAACCTCGCAAGTAATTGCAACTCCGCAACTCTTGCGAGGTCTCTTGAGACTCAGCCCTGAAGTACGACCCCAGCGTCGTCCACGAGTTCCGGCCAGTTACAGCGCCGCCGCTCAGGCATGGCAATTGCCTAGTGCGCAACACTGGCATCGCCCTCACGGGCCGGAGTCCAAGGGAGTCCCGCGACATGGTGCAACGTCCCACAGCCCGACGGCGGCAAGGTGGCTTCACGCTGCTGCTCGCCATGGGCGTCGTCACGATGGTCACCCTCGCGGTGCTCCTCAGCTACGGCGTGGTGAGCCGCGAGGCGGAAGTCCAGGGTGATGGCCGCCGCTACAAGGAGGCGTACTTCGCGGCGGAGGCGGGCCTGGCCGAGGGGCGCGAGGCGATGCGCATCCGGCTGGGGAGGAATCAGATGTACAACGACGCCCTCGCCAGCATGCCGCTGGTCAACGAGCCAGGCCTGAACGGCGGAGCCCGGCCATACCTGGAGGTCCTCCCAGGCCCCGGCGCCCCTGGCTCGTGGAACTCGCTGGCCATCAATCCAGAAAACCTTGCTCCTGGCGAGCGACAGAGTCCTGGCGGCGAGGCCTACGCGGCCTTCCCTCTTCAGCAGAACGTGCGCTACCGCGTGTTCGTTCGCGATGACGAAGACGACAACGGCGCCCCAGACGGGCTGACGGACCTCAACGGGCAGGTCTGGCTCATCGCCGTGGGCGAGGTGGTGGGCCCCGCAGGCAGCCGTCCCACGCGGGCGGTCATCCAGACACTCATCGCCAACGAGAACGCGCCTGCTGTCACCAGCCCCGGCACCGTGATGACGGGGGGCGGCTCCGACAACACCTACAACAGCGGGGGCAGCTCGCCCACCACCCGTGACAAGGTCACGACGCTCGAATCCGGCACCCCATGAAAAGACTTTCCCTGTTATCGCTCTTGCTGGTGCCTGGCCTGGCCGTTGGCGCCGCGAATGAAGGCAAGCTGGCCTTCGACAAGGCCTGTGCCCGCTGCCACGTCATCACGCCTCAGGCCCAGGGCAGCAGCGGCAAGAATGCGACCGCCGCGAAGAAGCCCGCCCCCATCAAGAAGCGCGGCCGAAACATTGATTTGGGTCCCCTCGTTCCTCAGCGCACCCCCGAGCAACTTCGCACGTGGATCGCGGGCCCCACCCAGCTCAAGCCCAAGACGAACTGCGACACGCGCCTGCTGCCCGAAGCCGACCGGGACCTGCTCATCAACTACCTGGCGGTCAGCATCCATCCGACTCCGCCTTCGCGAGAGGAGCTGCTGCGTCAGCAGCTCAAGGAAGACCTCGCCGCGAGCCGTGCGCAGAAGCAACGCAAGGCCAATGACTCGTCCCGCCGTTCCCAGGGGAAGAAGTGATGCGCATCCTTACCCAGACGCTCGCTGCGTTCGCATTGCTGGCCGCGCCGGTCGCCTATGCCCAGGCAGCCTCGGAAACCCCGGCCAAGTTGTGCGAAGACCAGCTCGCCCAGAACAAGCAGCCGGAGTTCAGTGATGAGAACCTGGAGATCCAGGCGTCGACCATGCTCATCACCGAGGACAATCCAGCCCGGCTCCAGCTCAACACGAACCGTACGGCGCTGAACTCCGAGCACATCTTCTTCCCGTTCGACCAGAACGTCACCATCAGCTACGTGTACGAGTCCGCCGGTGCCTCGCACTCGCTCGGCTATGTCTACATGGACGACCTGCGAGAGCGCGGGTACGTCGATGCCAACGGCAACCTGCTGGACACCAACAACAACGGCATCCTGGACCTGCACGAGGACCTGTTCAACCTCGCGCCCCGGAACGGCGCCAAGTCCCGCCCCTATATCGGCAGTGCCCGTCGCTGTACGCGAAACTTCACCTCGGGCGGAGAGACGTACAACCAGCCTGAGCTGGCGATGAACGCGGATTGCAGCAACACGTTCCAGCAGAACATCAGGCTGGCGGATGCCCGGCCCGGCCTCGGCGGCGAATGGAATTGGACAGACCAGATTGGCGAATTCGCCACGGGTAGCATCACCGCGCTCAGCTTCTCTGATGGAGGGCTCTTCCCCCACCTGCCCAACCTCCTGGAGCCCCCCTCGGGGGCCAACGGCAACATGGGATTGGGGCGAATGGTGTTCCTGCTCGCCGACGATGACGACGGCTACGCCACCTACCGGGACCTGGCGCCCGTGAAGGATGAAGGCGACTTCTCAGAAGGCATCCCGGACTACGACGTCTCCAACTATGACCCGCGAGGCCTGCCGCGCGCCGGCTCCAATCCGGACGTTGGCATCACGGCCTATGACCGAACCGTGGACATGGGAATGATTGAAGGTGGCAAGGAAGTCGTCTTCTTCATTGCCGTCTATTACCAGAGCAACCATGGCCCCCGCGAAGGCTATGTCTTCCCCTGCCTGAAGCAGGACCCGGATGGCCGGTGCGCGCTGCACCTGCGCACGTCCATCAACGTCTTCTTCTCCAAGTCCGCTTGGAACATGGACCAGAACCCCGAGGGCGGCACGATTGTCGCCGAGCGCAACATCGGGTGCCAGTATCTGGAGGGCTGCAACCGGGACAACCCCGCCAGCACGCCCGCGCAGGCCTGCCGGGTCCAGGGCACCAACGAGTACTACTGCGGCTGGCTGGACGGCCCCATCGACGAGTGGGGCACCACGCTGTACCGCCTGGCGAACGACGAACTCTACGGCAACCTCGTGATGCCCATGGAGAAGGTGACGATTCCCCGTCCCCCGGGCGTGCGCAACCCCATGCCTCACGTCATCGTGGGCGCACCCACCACGGACCCCTTCCGCTGGATTCTGGGCTTCGAGGACATCCCCGGCGGTGGTGACCGCGACTTCAACGACGTGGTGTTCGTCATCAACAAGCAGAACGGCGGCAGCACGCGCTCGGCCACGGTGTCCGGCGACCTCTCGCCAGACATCGCCAACGACTTCGTCATCACCAAGGTGCGCTTCAAACGCCAGGACGACTTCGCGCCCCACCCGCGCACATGTACCGGTGGGCCGCCCTGCTTCTCCGAGGATGTCGCGGGCGCCTGCACGCCGGAGGATGGCCCCGAGCCCTCCATCACCTATTCGCTGGCGGTGGACTGCCGTATCTGTGAGCCCAATCCGGACACGGGCGAGATGGAGTGCGTCCCCAACCCGGAGCAGCCCACCTGGTTCCCGGTGGTCTTCCCCGAGACGACGCCGCCCACCCAGGAGGTGGAGCTGGACATCATGTCCATGGGCTTCACGGGCTCTCAGCTCTGCTGGAAGGTGGACATCACCAGCCCCAACGAGCTGTGCCGCCCCATCGTCGATGACGTCGAAGTGGGCTATCAGGCCGTCCGTGCCGGCAGCTACTCGCGCGCCTCCCCGTCCACGGTGGGTAACGCCATCGTCTGGGGCGTGAACGAGACACCGGGCAGCGCCTGGGGCCGGGCCGGCACCTGGCCGGGTAACGGCATGCCGGCGCCGGGGGTCCGGGCCTATGACGGCAACAAGGACTTCACGGTCCGCGGGCGACTCCACTTCCGCACGCTCTATGACCCGGAGAACCCCGTCAGCGGCACCGCTGGCGAGAGGGAACGCTGGGACGCGGGCCGGGTGATGGCGCTGTCCTTTGGCACAAGCAGAAGCGGCTCCGACCCGCTCGAGCGAAAGCTCTTCACGATGAACGCGTCGGGCAACCGCAGCACGATCTCCGACCTGATGACGGACACGAGCAGCACCAGTCCGCTCTTCCCGGACGCGCTCTGCGACCTGGAGCAGAACGGCCGGTACCTGTACGACCTCAACAACGACGGCAAGTGCGGCACGCCCTCCATCACCGCTCCCGATAAACACGTGGAGGGCCCCGCCAACGATCGCAACTTCTTCAGGGAGTGGTTGTATGGCTGGGAGCACCGCCTCAGCGGCAGCCAACGTCGGCCCTGGGCGTTGGGTGGCATCAACATGTCCACCGTCGCCATCAGCGTGCCGCCGTACCTCGACGGCTGGGCCCTGAACGCTCGCGCGGGAGAGGTGGACCTGTACCGCCGCAACTTCATGGAGCCGCTCGCCGAACGGCCGACGGTGGCATACGTCGGCACCATGAACGGTTACCTGCACGCCTTCGATGCGGGCGCGTTCCGCAACTCCACCTACGACGAGTGCCTTCCGAATTCGCCCCAGGTACGCGGCTACTTCGACACCACCGGAACGTGCGCGGGCCCCGGCAGCATCCATGAGCGGAACTATGGCTCAGGCGCTGATCGCTTCACGTACATGCCGCGCATGCTGCTGGAGCGCTATCGCAACCTCTACGTGCGCTTCAATGGCTCGGGCAATCTGGCCAGGCCCGCGATGGATGCCTCACCCAGCCTCGCCAACGTGGACTTCGGCATCAATGGGGAGTTCGAGTGGAAGCCCATGACCTCCGCGTCAAAGACGGAGGGCGCCAAGACGGTGCTCGTCAGCGCGTCCGGAAAGAACAGCCCCGCCGTCGTCGCGCTCGACATCACCAACCCCAATGACGCCTGGTACCCCCTGCCGCTCTGGGAGTTCAACCTCCGCGACACCAGCATCGACCACGCGTTCTCCACGGCGAAGCTGGCCGACCCCAGCGTCGAAATCCCGGACAACGCTGGCTCGAGCCATGCGCCCTCGATTGGCCGCCTGAAGTGGGGCTCGGAGGCAGAGGGGAAGTGGGCCGCCATCGTGGGCACGGATTACGTTCCGGCGTCGCCGATGCACGCCGGTGCGCTCTATCTCATCGACCTGAAGACGGGGCAGCCGCTCAACTTCGGCGCGTCGCCCGGCGGAGCCAGGGCCGGCATCATCACCCTGGACCGGGGCTCCGGCATCGCCGCGGAGACCGCACTGGTGGACATCGACCGCGATGGTAACTACGACGTCATGTACGTGCCCACGACGGCGGGCAGCGTCTACCGCATCAATCTGGACCAGGTGAGTACGAGTGCACCGCTGGGTCGCAAGGTGAAGACCTGCAGGATTGCCAGTGCGCCGTCCACGCTGGCGAGCCACCCGGACGCCGCGACGGGACAGGACCCCATCTACCAGCAGATTCACTCCAACCTGGGTGTGAACGTCCTCCGCAACGGCGGCAGCCCCGTGGTGCGCTTCTACTTCGGCACGGGAGACAACCCGGACGAGTTCTCCGATGGTCCGCCGAACAAGGACAGCTACCGCTACCATCTGCTGGCCTTCGAGGATTCCGACCCCACCGGCCGGGAGGCGTGCGAATTGCTGGAGCCCCTGTGGGTGCAGCAACTGGATCCGGGCCAGGCGGTGTGGGGTGGCGTGGTCCTGGCGGCAGACAAGGTCTATGCGACCACCGCCGTGGGCGCTGCGGCGGACATCTGCAACCTGAGCGAGACCGAGAGTGGCCGCTTCTACGAGTCCGGACTGCTTCCGGATGGCAACAACCCGCCCGCCATGGCCAGCGCTTCGCTCGGCGGGCATGCGGTGAATGCGCCCGTGGTGCATGACGGGCACGTCATCATTCCCAAGGCCCGGGGCGACGTCGACGTGTTGGGCGATGGAACCTACAACACCGGCTCCATCGCTGGCGGGGCGGCACGCTCGAAGGTGCTCATCTACGCCCCCAGCCCGGACGGGAGGATTCAGCAGTGAATTCCATGAAGCGGCGCCAGCACGCCCGGGGCATCACGCTCCTGGAGGTGCTGGCCACCATGGCCATCCTGCTGCTGGGCATCGGCGCGGCGATGCTGGTCGTGACCCAGACCAGCTACTCCAACCGCCGCAGCCTCAGTGCGACGCAGGCGCAGCTCATCGCCGAGCAGACCCTGGAGAACATCACCATGCTGGGCTGCACACTGGACCCGCCGTGCCTCAATCTGGTGGGCCTGGATCAGACCTTCACCCTCTTCCAGACGAGCGCGGGGGCGCTGAGCCGCGTGCCGCCCGCGGACCCGGAGGTCATCGCGCGCGCATACCAGGTCGTCGTGGATGTGGACCTCCCTTCGCAAGTCACCACCATCGAGCCAGGCTCCGTCGTTCCGGAGGACCTCACCCGAGACCTGGTCCCAGGGACTCCCGACTCCCGGGGGAACGTCGCCCACGTGCGCGTCCTGGTGAGTTGGCAGGAACAGGAGCGCAGCGACCGTCAGGTGGTGATGCTTCAGACGAGGGTGGCTCCGTGAAGCGTTCGTCCATGCGGATTCAGCGCAGGGCCCGCCGCGGCTTCACGTTGCTCGAGGTGATGATTGCGAGCACCATTGGCCTCATCGTGCTTGGAGCGGGCCTGGTGGCCGCCATGCAGATGCAGCGCCGTGCGCTCTTCGAGGAACAGACGATGCTGGCCCAGGTCACCGGGCGCACGGTGAAGGAGTTGATTGCCGCTGACCTTCAACGCGCCGGCGCGGGCATGGGGAACAGCCGCATCACGTTCCACGACATGCGTGTGCAGACGGCGATCCAGGTGTGGACCGAGCCGGACCTGGCGGCGGCGGACGCAACTCGCCCCTTTCCCGAGGATCCGGGCTTCGCGCTCCCTCCCGCGGGCCCACTTGAAGATTCCGTGTCGGACGTGCTGCAACTTCACTGGGGGGACACACGCGGCATGGTCACCATGGCGCCGTGCGGTGGCCCTCCGCCTCCGGCGACGGGCACCGCGCGTTCCGGTGTTCAGGGCTTCTGCACGTCCATGAACCCGTCCACAAGGCTCCAGCCCACGACCACCCCGTGGGTTCCCGCCTTCGTCGTCAATCCCAACAAGGACATCGCGTGCCATGTGCGCGTCACCAATGTGGACACGAGCAGCAACGTCATCACGGCTGAGCCAGGATTCGGCACGGACAATACAAACAACGGCCCCTGTGCGGAGCCGGCTGACTCGAGATGGAGCGTCAATGATCCCCGTGAGGATACCTGGCGCATCATGCAGGCCCAGAGCGCGACCTACCGGGTGAACTGGGCCAGTGGAACTCCGACGCTGGAGTACCTGGGCCCGAACGCGGAGAACTGGGTGGTCTTGAGTCGGGATGTCGAGCGCCTCACGGTGCGGCTGGGTGTCGCGGCCATCGCAGAGCCGTTCGGCGGCATGCGCTGGTTCCCGGATGAAGAGAACGGTCGGCTCTTATCCTTGGATGAATGCACCATCGACACTTGTCCCATCGAAGTGCATCCATCGGAGCCTGGCGCGCCCGGGACGGACGAGGAATTGCGCCTCCGCTTGAGGCAACGCATCCGTGAGGTGGAGGTCACCCTGGTCGTCCGCACGCCGCGGGCGGACCGCGAGGCCTTCAACCCGGACGAGCCCATCCGCCTGGACGCGGAAGAATTCCCGATTGACGGCTTCAAGCGACGCACCTTCACCTTCCGGGTGACGCTCCGGAACTTCGCGGCAGGCAGCCTGCAGCCCCGCCTGACGGAAAATTGAGCATGAGGCACACACGCGGAATCACACTGCTGGAGATGATGGTCACAGTGGCCATCGCCTGCATCCTGCTCGCCGCGGCGCTGATGGGCATCCAGACGCCCGTCAACCGTCAACGCGAGAATGAGGCCACGCGCGAGCTGTGGGCCTCCACGCTCCGTGCCCGGCAGCGCGCCCTCACCACCAACCAACCCGTGCGCATCGTCGTGGAGGAGAACGTCCCTCGCGGTGATGGAACCCGGCGCACCGTGGCCCGGTGGGAACAGCTCCGGTGCGACAATGACTGGGACAACGCGAGCTGCCCCGCGAACGGCTGTGAGAACACCACCTGCCGCGCCAACCCGGACTGCTGCAGCGAGCTGGGACCGGACATCGTCATTCCCGTCTCCATGAACGCATCCGCGATTCACGGGCTCTGCTACATGCCCGGCACCGGCCGCCCCGTCAGCCCGGGCGACCTGACCTGCATGCGGGACTTTCTCGATGACCTCCCCGCGCTGGACGCCGCGGCCCCGGGCAACCTCCGCTTCGACTTCACGTCGGGCCGGCCGCGCAGCCTCATCCAGGTGGAGCCACGGACGGGCCTCGCCAATGTGATGGACTGCAACCCTCACGCATCGACCCAGAACCAGGCTATCGAGTGCGTGAACTGAGCACTGCTGGTACCTGAAGAGGACCCTCCCACGGGACACATCCGCCGGGGAGGGTTCCACCCAGGCCGCCCGCTACGCCGCCAGCGCCTCGCGGCACTTGAGGCAGACGTCGCCGCCCTGCCCCACCGCTTCCGAGTACGTCCAGCAGCGCGGGCACTTCTCGCCGTGTGCAGGGAGCACCTCGGCCGTGACGCGGACGCCTTCGCCGAAGGCCTGCGCCACGTCCAATGTCTGCGCCGCGTCCCCCTTCACGTCCGCCAGCTCCACCTGGCTGGTGATGAAGAGGCCCGGCAGCTCGGCCAGGTTCGCCTGGAGGAAGTCGCGCGCCGCGCCCTCCGCCGTCAGCACCACCCGCGCCTCCAGCGATGAGCCGATGCGCTTGTCCCGCCGCGCCGCCTCCAGCACGCCCTGCACCGCGCCGCGCACCGCGAAGAGCTTCGCGTAGCGCTCGGCCAGCGCCGGGTCCAACTTCGCGGACACCACCGGGAAGCCGCCCAGGAAGACGCTCTCCGCCGGCTTGCCCGGCAGCGTCTGCCACGCCTCCTCCGCCGTGAAGCTCATCACCGGCGCCAGGAGGCGCAGCAGCACCGAACGGAAGGCCGCCTTCCTCATGAGTCGAGAGTTCTATGTGCAAGCCGCATCCAGAACAGCTCTTCATCCACTAACGGGCTTAAGAGAATTGCATCAGAGGATGAGATACGAGGGCCGCCGAAGCAGCACACAATAATGTTCAGCGAGAGGTCGCTGGCTGAGCGAGTACTCAAGGGGCAACTAAGGCGGACGACAGGCACCTGCTATCGCGAAGCTACACCCCTGATTATTGCCTCGGAACCGGCCCTACGAAGAGCTACGCATCGTGCTTCACTCAATCCGCGTTCATGAGCACCGTCGTAATGCAGTTATGAGCGCTGGCGAAGCATCCTCCGGGCTCTCACCGCCGCCGACGTCTTCAACAGCCTGCAAGCTCTCTCAGCGCATGTCGAGTTCGCCGCCTTCGAGCGTTTGACAGAGTAGATGCCACCCTATCACCACTACTCACGTGCGCGAGTGACAGCTCAGGCAAGCCCATTGACAAATTCACGCAGGGCAACCAGCTGTCACAACATAAGAATAGCCGAAAAACAAATCCCCACTCCCTGCGAAACCGATCGAGCTATGGCTCTACCCTCTCACTGGCCAGTCGACGCGCGCTAGGCGCTTTACATTTCGTGACTTGCAAACCCAACCCACATCCAAAGACTGCACCAGCAGCTCCAAACCACATCCAAGTCACAACTTTACAGCAAGAACACAATAACACACAAAGGCAACAATGGATTGCATCCAATTTCCGACTAAAGAACAATCGCCTCTCCACAAAGGCCCCACACCGGAACGCAAAGGTTCATGAAATCGGCACCCCTTAAGTATCTCGTACTTGGACTTGCACTATCGATGGCATGTAGCTCCCCATCGACAACAACCTCTGAGCAAGAATGGACCGGATCCACATCTCAATCCTTGGAGTCACCACGAGACCGTGTCCTGGCCGTCACACAGTGGGTCGGTATCTACAAAATTCGAAGTACAGCGAGGGGAAGCTGGACCCTGAGCGATCAGACCCAGGAATGGAATGAGAGCTACACAGCCCAAGCTCCGATGCGGGTGAGTATGTTCCCCTTTCTACAGCTAGGCACCGTGACCTTTGAGCCCGCGTTCTTTTCCCTGTCCGCGGACAGCGAGACGAGGCTAGCTGGACAAGTGATCTACGCCACCAAGGGAAACTGCTCGGACAGTGGCCATCTCATCGGCGGGGAGCAACTAACGTTCCCAACCTCTGACACCTATCGCCTGGCAGCACTCTTCCACTCGAACAATCTGTGCGACGGCACATTCCAGCATCTCACCACGATCTATCCAACCCAGGTTGGACACAGCGCTATTCCGGACATCAGCGCGCTGCCAAGCGACCTCTTTACCTTCCCGCTTCCATCCCCGACGGAAGAGGCAAAGATCCAAGGTTACAGACGATTCACCACTATCGGAAACACCGTCGTCACCAGCGTGCCCGAGCCGCTGGCGTGGGGCAGCTTGCCCATTGAATGGGAGATTGAATGGGAACTGTGGCCCGAAGAGGTCGATGCACAACTTGTGCTCGACGCTGTGGGCTACGAGGATTGGCTGCCCAAGGGCCCTCTCGATATCCCGCCGTCCAGCGTGAGCCCGCAGGGGGCACTCCTCACACCAGGCAGTACCCTGACTTTAAAGGCAGAGATCTTTCCTTCGCTCCCTTCGAATCCGGCGAGCGCAAAAAGAATTACCTTCACGCTAGCCTCCTCGAATGTCCCAGGCGTAGCCATGAATGCCCCACTCATGAACGCCAACCAGAGCCCCCTAGACCTTCAGTTTGAGGCCAGTCGCAACACAACACTGCTCTTCGAAGGCCCCGATCGTGTGACAACCCCGGACGGGAATCATACGGAGGCTTACGCAACACTGTCATCGTTTGACTACGGAGCTTACGGAGAAGCTCGAGCTGTGGCTGTATTGACCAATGGGAAGGCGCTGCTGTCCGTAGCACGCTTTCCGTACCCATCTTCACAATTTCAGGATGGTCCGCTCCTGCTCCCGAAACGTAGCCCCAACTCATTCATTTCGGATGCATGGAAATTCGACCCAGCCTGGGCCAACAAGGCGGACTCCGATGACAGCGAAAAACTTCCCGACGGATTGGGCGATGGGCATGCCGGCGATGGGCTAACCCTGTATGAGGAGTACCGGGGCTTTTTCTTGAACGGGCAACACGTCCGGACCCTGCCCACGGAGGTGGATTATTTCCTTCGGAACGAAATTGGGACTTTCGCCGAGCCAGGTATCAATTTATTCCAGAACCTCACGAAGCTCAAGGTGCACAAACTCGCTCACACTGAGATCAACACCGATACCCGCGTTATCAATCAAAACTCACTTCTCCAGGGCGGTCGCCATCACGCAGAAAGCAATCAGCATGCAGTGATTCTCAAGGAGGACCCTTTGAGAACTGACGTCTCCGAAACAATCGGAGGACCGAGCACTCCTGCAAACATCGCCAGTATCCAGATGGCGGGCAATCTGTTCGGAGATGAACGCAAGTTGGCAATTGCCCATGAACTGGGGCATTCAGTGAACATCCCGCATCATGGAGAAGGAGGCCTGCTCATCGCTCGGTGGGAGAAACGGGGCAGTGACTACTGGGAGGTACCTCTCTACCCAAGCGCCGCCCCCGAGCAGCAAGTCCCGACATTTTTTCTAGAGGACGTTGCAGGCTCCGGCTATATCCCAGGGCCTGACATTCCCAAGCTCCATGTATCTGTCCAGTGTCAAGAATCAGCCAGCAATGTCTTTAGCGGCGACGAGAACTGCATCATGCGCTACCGCGCAAATGCGCTCATCCGCACCAACTTCACAGGCACACGGTTCCACATTCAACCTGGGGAGACTCTCGGCTCATCACTTTGCAACTCCGCTCAGGGAAGTTCCTTTAACAGCCCCGGAGGCGTCCTCTACAGCGGTGGGCTCCACCGCCCATCTCGGCATGGAGACGCCGCCAGTAATCGCGGCGATTGCCAGCATCGCATCTGCGTCAACGACAGGTATCGTCATGCACCACGCTATGGACAGACATCCCTACCTGTCTGCACAATGAGGAGGTAACCCCTCTCCCCAGGTTCATGGCTCGGATGAATCCGTCACGAGTCGCGGGTTCATCCAGCCGGGGCCGGCTGGAGCTGAATGATTAGCAGCGGAGCGCGCGCCGACGTGCTTCCACACGACGAAGGACCGGCGCCTGCGCGACAGGTGCAAAGCGGTACTGATAATCGCCTGGAGCCGTCCTCAGCAGCAGATTGCCGAGGATTTGGGCACCACGATGCGCAACATCCAACGCTTCCGGCCCGCTATAGAACATGGGGACTGAAGATGCAGTGGGCTCCGGGCAAAACGTCCCCTTATCCCAGAGGAACTGGCGCCCACCATTCTGGACTGGATACTCGATACACCAGGGCCCTCATGGATGTAGCCTCAAAAAATGAAAATTAGACGCACATCGCCCTAGCTGACTTGCAGTACCGGCAAACGGGCTTTCGCGTGCGCGAAGCAGCTTGCAATAAACACATACCGCAGTGCTCAAAGTTGCCCAGTTCGATAAGCTGGTATGGAGTCTCACTTCAGCGCCTCGCGACACTTGAGGCAGACGTCGCCGCCCTGCCCCACCGCTTCCGAGTACGTCCAGCAGCGCGGGCACTTCTCGCCGTGTGCAGGGAGCACCTCGGCCGTGACGCGGACGCCTTCGCCGAAGGCCTGCGCCACTTCCAACGTCTGCGCCGCGTCCCCCTTCACGTCCGCCAGCTCCACCTGGCTGGTGATGAAGAGGCCCGGCAGCTCGGCCAGGTTCGCCTGGAGGAAGTCGCGCGCCGCGCCCTCTGCCGTCAGCATCACCCGCGCCTCCAGCGATGAGCCGATGCGCTTGTCCCGCCGCGCCGCCTCCAGCACGCCCTGCACCGCGCCGCGCACCGCGAAGAGCTTCGCGTAGCGCTCGGCCAGCGCCGGGTCCAACTTCGCGGACACCACCGGGAAGCCGCCCAGGAAGACGCTCTCCGCCGGCTTGCCCGGCAGCGTCTGCCACGCCTCCTCCGCCGTGAAGCTCATCACCGGCGCCAGGAGGCGCAGCAGCACCGAGGCCACCTCGTACAGCACCGTCTGCGCGCCGCGCCGGGGCTGCCCGTCCGCGCGCCACGTGTAGAGCCGGTCCTTGAGGATGTCGAAGTACACCGCCGACAAGTCACCGGCGACGAAGTCCACCACCGTCGCGTAGACGAGGTGGAACTCGTAGTCCTCGTACGCCTTGCGCACCCGCGCCACCACCTCCGCCAGCCGCCCCAACGCCCAGCGGTCCAACGGCAGCAGCTCCGCCTCCGGCACCGCGTGCTTCGCCGGGTCGAAGTCGTAGAGGTTGCTCAGCGCGTAGCGGACGGTGTTGCGAATCTTCCGGTAGCCTTCCGACAGGCCCTTCAGAATCTGGTCCGACAGGCGAACGTCATTGCGATAGTCGCTGGCCGCCACCCACAGGCGCAGCACCTCCGCACCGTACTGCTGAATGACCTTGTCCGGCGCCACCACGTTGCCGCGGCTCTTGGACATCTTCTCGCCCTGGCCATCCACCACGAAGCCGTGCGTGAGGCAGGCCTTGTACGGCGACATGTCGCGCGTGCCCACCGCCACCAGCATGGACGAATGGAACCAGCCGCGGTGCTGGTCGCTGCCCTCCAGGAAGAGGTCCGCCGGAATCCGCTGCCGCTTCTCCAGCACCGCGGAGAACATGCACGCCGAGTCGAACCACACGTCGAGGATGTCCGTCTCGCGGCGGAACTCACCCTTGCCGCAGCGCGGGCACTGGAAGTCCGCGCCCAGGAAGTCCTTCACCGGCGTGCGGTACCACACGCCCACGCCCTCCTTCTCTACCGCCGCCGCCACCCGCTCCATCAGCTCCGGCGACACCACGGCTTCCTCGCAGCCCTCGCAGTAGGCGATGCAGATGGGCACGCCCCACGTCCGCTGCCGGCTGATGGTCCAGTCCGGCCGCGTCTCCAGCATGCCGCGGATGCGGCTGTGCCCCCACGAGGGCACCCACTGCACCTTGTCCACCTGCTCCAGCACCACCTGCCGGAACGTCTGCGTCCCATGGAAGGGCGCGTCCATGGGGATGAACCACTGGTACGTCGCGCTCAGGATGACCGGATTGCGGCAACGCCAGCAGTGCGGATACGTGTGCGCCACCGTGTCCGTGGCGCCGTTGAGCAGCGCGCCCTTCTCCACCAGCAACTGGATGACGACGGGGTTCGCATCGAACACGCGCCGGCCTTCCAGCACCGGCCCCACCGTGTCGTCGTAGCGGCCGTCCGGACGCACGGGGTTGTAGATGTCCAACCCGTACTTCAGGCCGACCTCGTAGTCCTCCTGGCCGTGCCCCGGCGCGGTGTGCACCAGGCCCGTACCGGCCTCCAGCGTCACGTGCTCGCCCAGGATGACGCGGCCCCGGCGCTCGTAGAATGGGTGCTGGTACGTCAGGTGCTCCAGTTCCTCGCCGCGCGCGTACGCGAGGATGCGAGACGGGTCCACCAACGCCGCCGCGGAGACTTCACCGCCGGGCAGCTCCACGTGCTTCACCGCCAGCTCGTCCGCCTTCACCTCCGCCAGCACCTTGGGCAGCAGCTCCCGGGCCACGCAGATGACGCGCGCGCCGAGCTGGTAGAAGACGTACTCGAACTCCGGATTGACGGAGACGGCCAGGTTGGACGGCAGCGTCCACGGCGTGGTCGTCCAGATGACGAAGGCCACGTCCTTGCCCTTCAGCGAAGGCACGCGCTCGGCCAGCTCCGCCCCGGCCTGGAAGGCCACGTACACGGAGGGCGAGGTGTGGTTCTCGTACTCCACCTCCGCCTCCGCCAGCGCCGTCTGGTCGTACAGGCACCAGTACACCGGCTTCTTGCGGCGGTAGAGCATGCCCCGCTTCGCGAACGCGGCCAGCTCGCGGATTTCTTGCGCCTCGTAGGTGAAGTCGAGCGTCTTGTACGGGTGCTCCCACGAGCCGAACACACCCAGGCGCTGGAACTCCGCCTTCTGGATGTCGACGAACTCCAGCGCGTAGGCGCGGCACGCCTCCAGGAAGGCGTCGCGAGACAGCGTGCGCTTGTCGATCTTCTTGTCCTTGAGCCGCTTCTCGACCGCCTGCTCAATCGGAAGCCCGTGCGTGTCCCAGCCGGGGATGAAGTCACACCGGCGGCCGGACATGTTCCGGTACTTCACCACGATGTCCTTGAGGACCTTGTTGAGCGCGTGGCCCGCGTGCAGGTGGCCGTTGGCGTAGGGCGGACCATCAGGCAGGACGAAGGGCTCCGCGTCCGCGTTCTGCTCCAGAATCTTCCCCCAAATCCCCCGCTCCGCCCACCAGCCGAGCATGCGCGGCTCGAGCTGCGCCAGGTTTCCCTTCATGGGGAAATCCGTGCGCGGCAGGTTGACCGAGTCCTTGAAGTCCTTGTCCTTCGGGGGCGTGTCGCTCATGTCGACAGCGGCCGTAACACGCGGCCCCCAGGGCTTCAATGCGCTCAATCCCCACGCTATGCTGGACAGCCAGGCAAGGAGGAACCTGTCAGCCCCTCCGCCCAACACCACTGCGAGGACTGACAATGAAGAACCTTGGACTGATGCTCTTCCCACTGACGGTCCTGCTCCTGGCAGGCTCCGTCGAGGCCGCGTCGCCCATCCCTGGAGCGGAGGCGCCGGTCAGCATTGGCCAGACCAGCGACACCTCGTCCGTCAAGGACGAGGATGGCAACGACATCGAGCTGCCCAAGCACGATGCCAAGCAAACCCAATGCATCGCGAAGTGCCAGGAGCCTGTCGCGAAGTGCATCAGCGGGTGTGAAGGGGGAGACCGTAAATGCCAGCTGCGCTGTGCGCAGACCATGGAGCGCTGCGCCCGAAAGTGCGGCGTCCAGCTCTGACGGAGCGGGGCCCCAGGGCCTCACTTCGGCTGCACCCCCAGCTTGCGATAGAGCCCGACCATCAGCATGTCGCCTTCGGGCTGAGTGCGGATGGTCAGTTGCTCCGTGCCTCGCTGAAACACACCGGGCTGCTCCGGGTCCTCGACGAAGCCCGCCCGGGTCAACTCGACCTGATAGAACTCCCGGACCTCCGCGGACGTGGCCTTCACGGCGTACATGGCCATCTGTGAGCCTTCCAGATTGGACCGCGTCACCTGCTCCGCGCCAGCCATCACCGGTGCCCAGTCCAGCTGAATGCTGCCGCCCGGGGTGTACTTGGACACATCGGAGGTCCCCAGAATCAACGTGACGGTGTTGTCCTGGTTCTTCTGGAAGATGACCGTGTAGGCCGTGAGCGTCTCGGTATCCAGCGCCGTGAGCATGGGCTCGGCAATCGGCGAGTTGAGCGCCTCCGGCGAAGAGGAGATGAAGAGCCCCGCGGCCCGGAAGCGGTCCACCATGTGCTGGATGAGCGGGTCCATCTGCCAGGACGAGCGCGCGAGCTGAAGGTGCATGGGCACACCATCCGTCACCTGGAGCCCGGGAGACTCCACCCAGGCTGTCACGGCGGGGATGTCCCAGCGGAAGGACGGGCGAGCCGGTGGCGTGCCTGCATCCTGCTCGGATGCCGGTGCCGGCTTGGCGCCAGCGGCCGGAGCCTTCTTGGGAGGGGCCTTTCCCCCCTTCGCGTCCGCCGAGGGACGCACCTTCGGGTCAGCGGGCTTCTTCGACTTTTCAGCCAGCCCCGCGGAGGGCGCCGTCGCGAGCGCCACGCACATCAGCCACACGCGCATCAGGGACACTCATTCCCCAGGAAGCACGAGTCCCGGCGGCCATAGGAGACGGGATACGGAATGGCCTGCCAGTTGAGCCCCGGAGGCAACAAGCCCGGGGACGTGGGCCAGCCCTTGAAGCCCATGGTCGCCAGGCCGCCCATGGAGTCAGCGGGCAGCGGCTGACCGAAGAAGGCCTCCTCGCCCACGGCGCTCATCCAGAACATGTTCTCCGCGCCAAAGAAGAAGGGCAGCGGCAGCCCTCCGACAACCGTCTGCGCCAGACGGCTCGCCGAGAAGTCCGGTCCAAAGGCATTCACCATCAGGCTGACGCCATAGACGCTGGAAGCCATTCCCCAGTACGGCAGGTTCAAGGGGCAGGGGGCGGGAATATCGGGGATGATGGGGCACGAGCCGGACTCACCCGAGCCCGTCAGTCCCCAGTCATCCAGCATGCTGGTCAGACGGCCCGTGCAGTTGCCGCCCTGGGCGCGCCCCATGGCACACACGCGGATGGGGAGCATCTCGTAGTGCTCCGCCTGGAAGAAGCCCCCCGACTCCCGCTGGGCGACCCGCTGCGGAATCCGGAAGGCCGTGAGGTCCGCCTGCGCGGTACAGGAGATGCCGCCGCCATCGCGGTAGGCAACCGATGTGAAGACGGGATGCGGGTCGAAGGTCGGACCGCCCTGGGTACACGACACCTGCATCCCCTCCGTCCGGGTCAACGCGAGCGTGATGACTCCCGCGCTGTTGGTGGACGTGCGGCTGTCGAAGTCCCGGTAGCGCATGGCGGCGTCCTGCCCCGCGCGCTCCGCCGCCGCGGAAGAAGGCGATGAGTCATTGGGCCACTCATGCAGCTTGTGTCCCGGCGCCTCCAACATGGCGGAGTGCGCCGCTTCGGTCACCTTCACCGAAAGGAAGGACACCTCGGCGAAGTGGATGACGAAGAGGAGGATGGTGATGAAGACGAGCGAGCCGATGGCCATCTCCACCATCGCCTGGCCTCGCTGGGTGCGACGCGAAGGAGACAACGCCATGTCACGGCCCTCCCCTGTAGCCCTGTGCACGCAGGGCCTCGTATGCCTCCGCTGCCCAGCCCACGCCGGCGCCGTTCAGCTCGTCCACGAAATCCTCCGCGCCGCTGGAGTCCACGGTGGCGGGGACCAGCGTGGCGCGCCAGTACGGGTTGAGCAGATTGGGAGGCTCGCGCCAGTGCTCGCGACGATGGTAGTAGGCCAACCCGGTGGACACCGCCGTCTGGCGGCTGATGTTCAACCCACCGCCCGCCGGCCCCAGGACAAGTCCGCTGTTGTCGAACCCGCTGTCCGTCCCCCCGAACCGGAAGCGGAACAACAGGTTCCAGGGGTCCGCCTGGGTGCCACGCACGGCATAGTCCCGCTGGATGACCGCGAAGTTCTTCGGCTGGCCCCAGTTGTCATCCTTGTCCATGACCTTGACGCCGTTGTAGTCGACGAACATGGGCCAGACGGACGGGCACCCCATCCGATTGCGGCCATAACAGGTCCCCATGTTGTGACGCGTCTGCGCCGGCTCCTGGTCACCCGTTCCCAGGCGCGGAGACCAGCGGTGCCGGTCCCTGGGGTCGCTCGAATCCGAAGCGATGAGCAGCGACTCCGCGACACCGATTCCAAAAGTCTGCGTGGGGCACGGGGACCGGCCACGGGCGAAGGTGACGAAGGCCAGACCATGGTCATCCGCGATGGAGTACGTGTCCGTCGTGCCCAGATACGTGCCATGAAGCGGCGTGCGGGCCCAGTAGGTGCTGCCATCCCCCTGAATCATCACCGTGTCCGGGGCAGTCAACCGCCGCTGGATACCCGCCGTGACGAGCATGTCATCGGTGGGGAAGATGCCACGGTTGGCGACGAAGCTGTGCCCCCGGCTGCCCATGGCCGCGTAGACGTGATGCCCGTTGATGAGGTTGGGCCACGCCACGGCCCCCAGGTAGGGCGCCACCTCGCGGCGCGTGGTGGAGACCCCATCCACTCGGAGCTCCCCCGCCCAGCGACTGCCCGCGCCGGCGCTGTCGATGATGTCGTTCGCGGCGGACTGGTTGTTCAATTCGAGCATCATGCGCCCGTACTGGACGACCTGCCCCACGACGAACATCTGCTGCGCGGCCTGGCTGAGCCGCAACGCTCGCTGCGCGGCGGGCCGCTCGAGCTGATCCCACTGAGGAGCAATCTCCGTCCGGTCGTAGCGAGAGAGCGCGTTCTGGCTGCGGGTGATGTCCCGGACGCCCTGGATGGCGCACCTGCAGAAGCTGCTGCACCCCGAATAGGGAATGCAGCACGGCAACAACGCGATGTAGGGAAGCATCGCGATGGTGTAGGCATTCCGCGTGGCGCCAATCTGCGCGCGGTAGTAGCTGCTCCAGTCGATGAGGCTGTTCACCGCGGCCTTGGAGACCAGGTGGCCAATCTGCGCCCGGCTCATCAAGGCCATCTCGTTGAAGACGCGCGCCGTCGTCGCCGCCTGGCTGTAGGCAGCGGCATCCGCCGCGGCCTGGACCTCCATCTTCTCCTTCACCTTGGAGCCAAACGACAACGTCAAGGTCACCAGCAGGGTGAGGAGCAACAGCGTCAAGGCGAACAGCACCAGCGTCTGTCCGCGGCTCAGGAGCTTGTGCGTCATAGTGCCTCGGGAGCAGGAGCGCAGTTCTGCGTCTGGAAGAAGCGCCGTTGCACCGGCGTCAACATCCGAAGGGAAGCGGAGGCGTGGATGGGGATGACGTACTGCTCGGAGTTCATCCGCCGCAGCGCCTCTTCACGAATCAACCCTTCCAGCCCCATGGACGGAGGGCCCTGGGTCCACCGGGCGCGTTGGGTCTGCATCAACGGGTTCTGGTTCGTGTAATCCCGCCAGCCCCAGCGCGCCATCGTCAACCGGGCGATGACCCAGTTGGCGAAGGGAATCTTGAGCGGAAACCAGTAAACCAGCCGTGTTTCGAGCCGCACGATGCCCGCCGGATTGTCGAACTGGTCGAAGAGCGCGTCCTCGTTCGGCACCGCCGTGGCCAGTGGGCTGTCGCGGATGATCCACACGATGGCCCCGGTGTGATTCCCGTCGGGCATCGACACCCGGTTGGCCCGCCCTGTCGCCCCGTTGTACTGATTGTCGCGGCGGGCCGCGAAGGCATTGGCCAGCTTCTGCCCCGGTGAGCCCCCCGCGCCGCCCAAGAACGAATAGTAGCTGGGCATCAGCGCGAGGATGGCCGCATGAGTCATGGCCTGACAGTCGCCGTGATTGACGCTGCCCACCCGCGTCGCGCGAAAGGCGGCGTACTCCGCCAACAGCCGCCCCTGCAGCATCAGGAAGAGCTGCAGCGTCCCCAAGATGAGGAACACCATCAAGGGGAGCGTCAGGGCGGACTCCACCATCGCCTGTCCGGATTCGCCTCTTCCGCTCGGGCGCATTGAATTCATGGCGGGCGTATGTTCCGGGAATTCAGTCCAGATCGGACATACGTCAACTTGACGGGGCGTTCCTTGCATCGCGAACAGGAGAACACGGCGCTGCGACAAACGCGCTTTTCTGGCGTGAAACAACCGAGTTACAACACCCACCGCTGACTCATGGGGCTAGCGCGACTTCATCCCCTTTGTATCCAGCTGGTGCTTTTTCACCAACCGTTCAATCGACTTCCGGTGGAGCCCACTCTCACGCGCGGCGCGAGACAGGTTTCCTTCGCAGCGCGTCAAAACGCTGGTGATGTATTCGCGCTCGAAGTTCTCCAGCAGCTGCTCCTTGGCGTTCTTGAAGGAGAGGTGCTCGTTGAAGGGCAGCGGCCCTTCGCGGACCTGTCCCCGCACGCGGGGCGGCAGGTGCGCGGGCTGAATCTCCTCGCCCTCACTGAAAGTGAGGACGTGAGACAACACGTTCATCAGCTCACGCACGTTGCCGGGCCATGAATACGACATCAGCAGGCCCAGGGACTCCGCGGAGAAGCGCTTCTTGCCGTGCTTGCCCACCACTTCCGGATCCGCGAGCGCGCGCTTGAGGATGAGGGGAATGTCGTCGCGGCGCTGTCGCAGCGGCGGCAACTGGATGGTGATGACGGACAAGCGGAAGTAGAGGTCCTCGCGAAAGCCGCCGCCCTGTATCTCCTTCATCAGGTCGCGGTTGGTGGCGGCGATGACACGGCAGTCCACCTCGATGACGTCGTTGCCGCCCACGCGACGCACTTCATGGTTCTCCAGCACGCGCAGCAGCTTGGGCTGAAGGTCCAACCGCAGCTCGCCCAGCTCATCCAGGAAGATGGTGCCCCCGTGCGCGCGCTCGAAGGCGCCAGGCCGGCTGCTCACCGCGCCGGTGAAGGCGCCCTTCTCATGGCCGAACAACTCGCTTTCGATGAGGTTGGGGGGAATGGCGCCGCAGTCCAGCACCTCCATGGGCCCCTTCGTGCGGCCGGACAGCTCATGGATGGCGCGCGCCACCAGCTCCTTCCCGGTGCCCGTCTCACCTTGGATGATGACGGACACCCCCATGGGGGCGATCTTCTTGATGAGGCCGAATATCTGCCGCATCTTCATGCTCTGCCCCACCATGCCGCACAGCTCGCCCTCGCGGTCGGGCTCGATGGTGACTTCCTCATCCAGTGGCGCGAAGGTCAGCACCGACGAGCCCGCGCGAATCTGCGAGCCCGGTGACAGGTAGGCCCGCTCGATGCGCCGGCCATCCAGGAAGGTGCCGTTGGTGGAGCCCAGGTCCACCAGCAGATAACCGCGCTCGGTGAACTGGATTTCGAAGTGGTGACGGCTGGCGGTGCGGTCCTCCACCAACACCAGGTCATTGCCTGGATGCGCGCCGCAGCGCAGCCGCTCCTTGTCGCTCACCACCGAGCGGCCGGTGTCCGGTCCGGAGGTGACGGCCAGGCGGCACTTGTGGAGCTTCACCGTGGTGCGCGGGTCCACCACGAGCGTTTCGCTCAACAACGGAGAGTGGTTCAGGTCTTGTCCGACGTCGCCGGGACTGGTGTGGATGTCGTCAGGGTGCAGAGGGGGAGCACTCATCTGCGCACGAGGATAGCAAAGGCCCCCCACGAGGCCCGCCCCTCGCGGGCGTCCGTGCTAGGCTCTCACGCCCCGCCCATGCCTCCGCGCAAAGTGAAGTCGAAGAAGGTCCCGGCCCTGCCCGGGTCCCAGGCACTCGACCGTCCCGAACGGGCCCCACGGCGAGGCCACGCGAAGAAGACGGTTGTCATCCTGTCCCGCAAGCGCGCGCTGTACTCCACGCGGCGGCTGGTGGCCGCCATCCGCGCGCGGGGCCACCGCCCGTTGGTGCTGGACACCCTGCGTTGCTGCCTGCTGCTCGCGCAAGACGCGCCGCGCATGACGTACCGCGGCGTGGAGGTGCGTGGCGTGGACGTGGTGGTGCCGCGCATCGGCGCGTCCATCACCGCCTATGGCCTGGCGGTGGTGAACCACTTCGAGATGATGGGCGTGCCCGTCCTCAACCCGCCCACGTCCATCGCGCGCAGCCGCGACAAGCTGCGCGCGCTGCAGTACCTGTCGCGCTCCGGGCTGGACATCCCCCGCACCGTCATGGCGCACGACCGCAGCAACGTGCGCCGGCTGGTGGAGGAGGTCAACGGGCTGCCCGTCATCATCAAGCTCATCAAGGGCACCCAGGGCGTGGGCGTGATGATTGCCCACACGCTGTCGGAGGTGCAGACCATCCTCGACACCTTCTGGGACCTGGGACAGGAAATCGTGCTCCAGGAGTTCGTCGCGGAGAGCGAGGGACGGGACGTGCGGGCCCTCGTCGTGGGTGACCGCGTGGTGGGCGCCATGCGGCGCAAGGCCAAGTCCGGCGAGTTCCGCTCCAACATCCACCGTGGCGGCGAAGGGCAGGCAATCGAGCTGACCGCGCCCTACACGGAAGCCGCCGTGCGGGCCGCGCGCGTCGTCGGGTTGGAGGTCGCGGGCGTGGACATGCTGGAGGGCCACGCCGGCCCCCGACTGATGGAAATCAACTCCAGCCCGGGCTTCGAGGGCCTGGAGCGCGCCACGGGCATGGACATCGCGGGGGCCATCATCGACCACGCGCTGAAGTACGCCGAGGCGAAGCGCGCCGGGTGAGCGCGAACCCGGGTCACGTGAGGCTGCTCGCCTGCTTTCGAGCAGACACACAGCCGGGGCAAGGCACCTTGCATGCTCCTCAGGAACACAGGAATGCCTCCGTGGCCCGTGTGTCCTGAGGAGTTGGCAGCGACGCGGGTGCCCCTCTAATCTGGCGGCCCTCAAATGAAAACGCTGCACAAGCCGCTGCAGATCACCGTCTACCAGGACGTGCTGTGTTCCTGGTGCTACCTCGCCGACCTGCGCCTCGATGTCTTGCGCCAGGAGCTGGGCGAAGCCGTTCGCTGGAGCGTCAGGCCGTATCCGCTGCGCGTCCATGACGTGCTGCCCACGACGCGCGAACAACGCGCGTTGGTGGAAGAGGTCGAGCGCGCACAGCGCGAACCGGATGCCGCCGCGCGCATGTTGTCCACGGACCTGTGGCTCGGGGGAGATCCACCGCGCACCAGCGTGCCGGCGTTGGCGGCACTGGAAGCGGCGCGGCTGCAGGGCCCGCAGGCGCGCGCGTTCCTCGCCCGCGCCATGCAGCGCGCGGCGCTGGAGCAGGGCGTCAACGTGTCCCGCCCGGACGTGGTGTTCGAGCTGGCCTCGCGCGTGGGCCTGGCGATGAACGAATTCTCCGCGGCCTTCCGCTCGGAGGAGACGCGCCGCCTCATCCTCGACGAGCACCGGGATGCCACCCACCGTGGCGTGCGGGGCGTGCCCACGCTCGTCATCGGCGGCCGGTGGATGCTGTGCGGCCTGCGTGAGCTGGCCGAGTACCGCGAGCACATCCTCGCGTGCCTGGGCAAGGTGTCCGTGCCCCGCTCGGGTTCACCCGAGCGCGTGGTGCACTGAGGCGCCCCACCCTTCCGGAGGCCCTGCGCGCGACGGGCGCGCAAGGCCCCGTGTGGAGGTCAGGCCTCTTCGGCGCCGCTGCTGAGCGCCATGACGAGCCCGGCCATCAGCAACTGCAAGAAACCCAGGGCGGGAATCACGGGCACGCAGCAGAGGAACACGCTCACCGTGGCGAGCAAGCCCCCCAGCAGCATCGTTCCAATCATGGGCAGGCGCTCACCGCGCGAGTAGGCGAAGCAGCGGCGCAGCGTCTCCACGGCGCCGGGCGAGTCGGTCCTTGCCAGCTCCGGCTGCAGCAGGATGAGCGGCGTGAGGAGCCACCCACCCGGGAAGACGTAGAGCGCGAAGGCCACGAACCCCATCACCGCGAAGCCCGGCAACATGGGCGTCACGGCCGCGTCCAGCTCCGAGGGAGGCAGGTCCTTCAGCGCCACCAGCTCCGACCAGGACACGGTGCCAGTCGCCAGTCCCGCGCCCACCGCGATCACGACGATGAGCAACAGGAGCGGGAGCATCAACAGGAAGGACAGGAACAGCGTCCCCAGGTACGTGGGAACCTTGCCGAACTGGCTGAACATCCGCCCCAGGTCCGCGCGCCGGCCGCTGAGCACGTCCATGCTCATCCGGAGGAAACCCAGCGTTATGCCGCCCTGGATGGCGTAGGAGCCAATGATCCCGATGAAGAAGCCCAGGACGGTGATGACGGTGCTCCCCGTCGCGCCACCGACCATCGAGGAGACTTGCGAGACGACCTGCCCGGCGAAGGAGCCCGCCAGGAAGATGAGCACGCCGACACAGAGCATCACCCACTCGCGCTTGAACGCATCCCAGGACAGGTCCATCAGCCCGGAGACGCTCCAGTTCTCGCGGTTCAGCGGAAAGGCCTGCCCCACCCCTTCGCGCTGACGGCAGGCCGGGCACCAGGCTTGCGAGCCACCCTCGCCGCAGGTGCGGCACATGAAGTTGCCGCAGCGGGAGCAGGTGCCCACCGCATCGAATCCCGGGTGGAGCGGACAGCTCGCGCCCGAAGTGAACTCCGTCTCCGCCATGGTGCATCTCCCCTCGCGCCGCTGCTCACCTTTCCGGGACAGGCGGCACGCACATTTCCCCCTACACCAACCCAGGCGGTGTCCACCAGAGGACGAAGGGCGTTATCCTGGGGCGAGAGGGTGGACGAAAGCGGGACTGCCCCCGGGCGTGAATTTTCTCCACGCTCGGCCGTCTTCCTCGCGTGGCCGCAAGGTGGACGGCCCGGCCGTCCACTCCGCCCAGGAGAGTCACCACATGCGCCGCCTGCTCGCCCTCGCCGTTCCGCTTGCCCTGATGATGGGCACTGGCTGTGTCGCCCACGTCCACGGGCCGGCACGTCACCACGCCCCGGTTCAGGTCATCGAGTACAGCTATTCGAGCGACCACCCCATCCCCGATGACTTCGGCGGCGGCTGGTGCCCGTACTCGCACGTGCATGTCCACGACTACGAGCCGACCACGACGTACTACGTCTACTCGGACGACGCGTACTACTACAGTGGCCCGTCGGTGGTCTGGTACTGGAACGACCACCCGCACGCGCACGGCGGCCTCTGCAACATGCACGGGCGCCACTCCCACGACTACTACCCGAGCTCGGGCAGCATCTACCGCTACGAGCGCAACCGCGGCTACGTGTGGAGCCGCACGCACAGCGCTTCCGCGGGCTACGGCTACGTGCGCCCGGCGACGCGCCCCTCCAACCGCCCCGTGGTGCCCGGCAACACGTACAGCGGCACCCGGCCTCCCCCGGGAGGTACGCGCTGGACCACGCCGCGCGGTTCCAGCTCGGGCGGCAACCACCGGCCGTCGCGTGGCCAGGGCAACAACTCCGGCAGCGGCTGGAGCAGCCCTCCCGCGGGACGCAGCTCGAACAACGCCGCGCCCAGCAACAGCTCCGGCAGCGGCTGGAGCAGCCCTCCCGCGGGACGCAGCTCGAACAACGCCGCGCCGAAGGACGACGACTCGCGTGACAACAACAGCGGCAACCGCTGGGGCAGCGGCAACTCCGGGAGCAGCGGCAACTCCAACAGCGGCAACTCCAACAGCGGCAGCGGCTGGAACACGCGGGGAGGCAGCAGCTCGGGCTCCAGCAGCTCGGGTTCCAGCAACTCCAGCTCCAGCGGCAGCGGCAGCGGCTGGGGACGCGGTGGCAGCAGCTCCGGCAGCAGCAATCGGAGCTCCAGCAGCAGCTCGGGCTCCAGCTCCAGCAGCGGTGGCTGGGGACGCGGGGGTAGCAGCAGCGGGAAGTCGTCTTCGGGCTCCAGCGCGCCTCCGTCCGGCCGCTCGGGTTCGTCGTCCTCCTCCGGCGGCAACGGCCGCTGGCGCTGAGGCGGGCCACGCCCGCGAACAACACCTGGCTTCCACATGAACGGCGCCGCGTTCCACTCCGGGGCGCGGCGCTGATGTTTTTCGGACAGCGCGGCGCCCTCCAGCCCCATGGCCAACACCACCGCGGCGTCGACCAGGGGACGAACGGAGCGTGGGGTGGATTGCCGCCACGTGAGGCCGTGGAGAGCTTTCCCGCGATGATGCGTCCTCTCCTGATGGTTCCATGTGCCGTGCTGGGACTCTCACTGGGCTGCGGCCCTGGCGATTACACACCCGACCCTGGCGTGCAGACCGACGACGCCGAGGCCGTGGACCTGGACAACCTCCGCATTGGTGTCAGCGGCACGGTGGACCTGCTCCCCGAAGCCCGGCGGTTGCTCGAGGCCCGGGGCCTGCCCCTGCCCACGCTGGAGGGAGCGCCCCTCACCGCCGCGGAGCCTCTACGGCTGGCGGTGAATGACGCCAACGCCACCTTCGGCACCGCGCCGGCCGCCGCGGATGGCGCCTTCACCGTGCGCGACGTGGCGGTGCGGGAGATGCACTTGAGCCTCGCGGTGGGCGCGGAGGCCGCGGGCCTGGTGCCCGCCCATACCGTCGTCTACGACTCCGCCTTCACCGGTGCCAGGCCGCGCACGGACATCATCGGCGCGCGCGTGTGGGCGCTGCCGGACGCCTTCCATGACGCGCTCAGCGTCGCCGTGGGGGAGAGCGCCATCCGGGGCCACACCGACAACCGGGCGGCCACCCTGCGTGACGCCGGCTTCGTGCTGGGGCGCGTGGTGGATGCCAGCGGCCATCCCGTCGCTGGCGCGAAGGTCGCCCCCGACGGCGAGGCGCTGGCCGGTCGCATCTACTACCCCACCGCCGACCTCCAGGGAGCGAACCAGGAGGGCACCGGCCCGGACGGATTGTTCGTCTACGTCCACTCGGGCGCGGACGCGGAGGCCTTCCTCCTGTCCGTCACGGGCACGGACGGCTACACGCCGCGCAACGTAGGCGTGGCGCCGGGCTGGGGGCTGGTGCTCACCGTCCATCCCGGCCTCCACCCGCCTCCCTAGACAGCGCGGCGCCCGGCCTTCCGCTCGCGACTCGGCTGCTCGGGGTCTGCTGCCTCGCGCGCTGGCCGCCCCCATGTTCCGACGGAGGCGCGCACGGCCCGAGCCAATGACTGGCGGCGCCCCCACCGTCCGCACCCATCGCTGCGCCGCACTCGCGTCCGATGCCGGAAGCAAGGGCGCGACGCATCTCTCACTGGAGCGTCTCGACCGGGGGCCTCGGGCTGGTGCGTCACGGGAGGAGCCCTGTGCGTTCCTGGGGGACGCCACGATGAACGAGTGCTGGAGGCCGCAGCGTCGGAGCGCGGCCATGGCCCACGGCATCGCCTGGCTCGCGACGCTGGGCGCCCCGCTCGTGGGCGCGCTGTACCTCCTGGGCTGGGCCTGGGATGTGGAGATGCTGAGGCCCGGCGTGGCCGGCATCCCCATGACGCCGGTGACGGGCATCGCCATGATTTTCGGCGGCGCCGCACTGGGCCTGCGGCTGCACTCCCGCCCGTTCCGCCATCAGGACTCCACGGCCACCGCCTGCGCGCTGGTGATGGTCGTCATCGGCGCGGTGAGTCTCCTGCGCGACATCACCGGCTGGGACGTGGGGCTGGAGCACCTCATGCTGCGCCTGCTCGATGGACACGCCTCGTCGGTGCTCCCTCGGCCCTCTCCCCTCTCCGCCACCTGCATGACGCTGCTGGGCGCGGCCCTGGCCCTCCCGGAACGGAACCACTCCGTCCGGCTGCGCGACACGCTGGTCGTGTTGTCGCTGGTGACCTCGACGCTGGGCCTCAACGGCCTGCTGATGGGCCCCTTGTTGACGGTGGGCACCCTGCCCTTCCTCGCCGAGCGCAGCATGGGCCTGCCCACCGCGCTGACGCTGATGCTGCTGGCGGTGGGCACGCTCTGCGCACGGCCGGGGCTGGGGCTGATGGGCCGCATCACCCGCGACTCGCTCGGCGGCTTCCTCGCGCGCCGGTTGGTGCCGGTGACGCTGCTCGGCCCCTCGGTGCTGGGCATGGTGTTGATGCTCCTGCACGAGGTGCGCGCCATCAATCTGGAGGCGAAGCTCCCCATCTTCGCCACCTTCGTGAGCGCGGGCGGCGCGGCGCTCGTGCTCATGTCCGCGCGGGCCCTGGACCACATTGAAGCCCACCGCCAACAGGCCACCGCGGCGCTGGAGGCCTCCGAAGCACGCTACCGGGGCCTGCTGGAGACCACCCCCGCGCCGCTGCTGACGGTGGACGCGCAAGGCCTGCTGCGCTTCATCAACGCGGAGGCGGAGCGGGTGTTCGGCTACCCGCGCGAGGAGCTGCTGGGGCGCGAGGTGGAGGTGCTGATCCCCGAAGGACTCTCCGGTGGCCGGAGCCTGGACACCGGCTTGGGCGAGCGCGCCATCCAAGGCCGCCGCAAGGACGGCAGCCCGCTGTCACTGGAGGTGCGGCTGAGCCCGGTGTCAGGCCCGGAGGGCCCCAGCGTGCTCGCTGTCGTCCGCGACGTGTCGGAGCGGGAGCGGTACCTCGCCAAGGTCCAGCGCGCCCGTGAGGAAGCGGAGATGCAGCGCAGCCAGGTGCAGGCCCTGCTGGACCACACGCCCGTGGGAATCGTCTTCGCGGAGGCGGACGGCAGCGGGCTGGTGGCCAATCCCGTCGCGGAGCAGCTGCTCGGGCGTCCGCTGAAGGGCGTGTCGTTGGAGATGACGGGAATCAACCCCGTCGTGCTCACCACCGACGGCAAGCCGGCCCGCCGGGAGGACGTGCCCATCGTCCGCGCGCTGCTCACGGGCCAGCTCGCGGGGCCCGAGGAGTTCCTCATCCTCCACCCCGACGGGAGCCGGCTGCCGGTGTTGATGACCGCGGCCCCCGTCTTCGGCCCCGGCGGGAAGGTGCGCGGCGTGGTCTCCACGGCGCAGGACGTGACGACGCGTCACGAGCTGGACCGGCTTCGCGAGGAATACGTCAGCCTCATCTCCCACGACCTGCGCAATCCGCTCCACACCATCAGCCTGCGCGTGGGCCTGCTGCGGCGCGCCCTGCGCGAGCGGAACCTGGAGCAGGAGGAATCCATGACGGCGGCCATCCAGCGCAGCGTGGCCTGGATGAACACCATGATTGAGGACCTGCTGGAAGGCTCGCGGCTGGAATCCCAGCGGGAGACGATGCGCCGCGAGCCCCGAGACCTGGCGCGCTTCCTGGAAGAGGTGATGGAGCGGGACGTGGCCCCCGACGTGCGCGAGCGCTTCCACCTGGAGGTCCCAGGCGCGCTGCCCCCCATCTGGATGGATGCGGCGAGGCTGGAGCGGGTGATGGCCAACCTGCTGAGCAACGCCGCCAAGTACAGCCCCGGTGGGCAGCCCATCACCGTGCGAGCCCAGCTCCAGCCGGAACAGGTGGTGGTGTCGGTGAAGGACCTGGGCCCGGGGCTGAGCCCGGAAGACGCCGCGCGCGTCTTCGACAAGTACTTCCGCACGCAGAAGAGCGGCGCGTCGGACACGAAGGGCCTGGGCCTGGGGCTGTACATCAGCCGCCTCATCATCGAAGCGCACGGCGGGCGCATCTGGGTGGAGAGCGAGCCCGGCCAGGGCTCCACCTTCAGCTTCAGCCTGCCCGTGGCCCCGCCCGGCGCGAACCCGCTCCCGCCCCAGGTCCCGGATGACCAGGCCCCAGCGGCGGGAGACGGCTCGGCCGTCAGCGCGTAGGGGCCCAGCGCGGCAGCCAGTCCGGCCCCTTGGCGGTCGTCAGACGCGTCTGCCCGCTGCCATTCGCGCGCATGAGGTACACGTCCGTGTCGCCCTGGCGCTCGGACACGAAGGCCAGGTACTTCCCGTCCGGACTCCACGCGGGCATGTCGTCCCGGTGCTTGCCGTCCGTCAGGGCCACCGGCGCGCCGCCCGCCACCGGCACCATCCAGATGCGGGCGTTCCCATCCGGCAGACGGCTCACGTAGACCAGCCGTTGCCCATCCGGACTCCAGGCGGCCTCGCGCTCGTCGCCCTCGAAGGACTCGCCCGACACGGCGCGCAGGTCCGAACCGTCCGGACGGAGGAAGTACAGCCGGTCCTTGCGCTCGCGATCGCTGACGATGACGAGCCACTTGCCGTCCGGGCTCCACTTCGGCGTGCGGTCCTCATGGTGGAAGAAGGTGAGGCGGCGCTCACCGCTGCCGTCCGCGTTCGCCACGTAGACTTCGGGGTCGCCCTCGCGGCTGCACACGAAGGCCACCTCCTTGCCATCCGGAGACACCGCCGGCTCGAAGCAGCCTTGTGGCACCTGCGTGAGGCGCACCTCCGGAACACCCTCGCGGGGCTCCAGGCGCACCACGTCACTGAAGCCCTCCGCGTCGGACTCGGCCACCAACCAGGTGCCATCCGGCGCCCAGCTCGCGTTGCGCGCACGCGCCCGGGGCGGGTGCAGCGGTACCGCCGGGCTCTTGCCATCCAGCGGCAGGACCCGCATCTGCTGACGGTGCAGCCCGTCCTCCTCCGTCGCGGAGATGACGAGCAGCGACTTGCCGTCCGGCGACAGGGGACCGGGGTACATGTCCTCCTCGCCGCGAGTCAGCTGCGTCTCCACGCCCTCCGGACTCACCTTCCAGACATCCTTCCGCCCTGCCCGCTCCGACAAGAAGATGACCGCGCCTGGAATGGCGCGAGCCTCCTCCTTGGACAGCGGCCCGGAGCCGGACGTCCCGCCACACCGGCCGGAACACCCGACACCGAGCACGGCGAGCGCGGTCAGACACCGCGCCCGCCACGGCCAGGAACGTTGAAGCCGTTCAAGGCCCCGCATCACCACCTCACTGAATCCGGAGGGCGTCCGCCATGACGACGTAGCCTTCGGTGGCCCAGCGGCTCAGCTGCACCTTGTTCCAGCCGGCGTTGAAGTTGTAGGTGCCCAGCGTCACCCACTTGCTGCCGTTGGTCTGCTGGTTCACCGTCACCGTGCTGTTGCCGCCCGCGTGCGTAATCATGAAGGGCGCCGCGGGAGAGCGGTTGGTGCCCTGCACCCACCAGGCCTGGATGGTCCGGCTGCCCGCCGCAGGCATGTGGAAGTGGAACACCGCCGGCTCGGAGATGGGCTGCGTGGAGGCGTAGTAGTAGTCGTTGCCGTAGTAGCCCGCGCTGGTGCCACGCGCCCAGGAGGACGGCACCGCGATGTAGCCCTTGCTGGAGTCGTTGTTGGCGTTGTTGCTGTCCACGACGATGGCCGGGTTCGTTCCACCGCCGCCGTCACCACACTCGCTGCGAATCTTGCTGATGTACGTGGACCACGGCCAGTTGGGGCCCGGGTCCGTGCGGGTCTCCGGCTGCAGCCGGCCGTGCGCCACGATGTGGTAGCTGTCGCGCGGGATGCCCTGGTCCCGGGTGATGTTGCACGTCAGCTTGGCGGAGGTGGTGATCATCCCCGAGGAGAACGAGGCCGAGCTGGCGTAGCCACCGTGCTCGATGCCGATGGAGAAGTCGTTCGTCGACCGGCCGTTGAGGTGCGACTTGACGCCGCCGTTGAGGCTGCTGCGGTAGGCGGCGGCCACGTGCCAGGCGCGGCTCGACTCACGCACCAGCTGCGACACCTCGGTGCCGCTCTCGTTGACCACGTAGTGCGCGCTCACGCCCGCGGCGGAGTTGGTCAGCCAGCTCCAGCAACCCGAGTAGCCACCCTCACAGGTGTGGATGACGACCATCTGCTGACCGATGCCAGCGGGCCGCGCGTTGTAGTTGGGCGACGGGCGCCAGATGGAGGCCGCGTAGTCCGGGCCGGCCGCCAGGGCCTGCATCTTCGGCAGGGCGAACTTCGGCTCGACCTGGGTGGCATCCAGCGACACCGCCACCTTGCCCGCCGGCGTGAAGGCGCCCGCGCCCTCGCGCAGCACCGAGTACACGTCGTTGTGGATGTAGTGCGCCTGGATGTCCGGGTCGGAGATGTCCGTCAGGCGCACGGCCACCGGGGCCCACGCGCCCAGGTCCGCGCGGTCGATGCCCGCCTCGTCGGCGTACTTCGACAGCAGCGCGGCGCCGGCGCGCAGGTTGGCCAGCGGCTCGTCACGCACCGCGTCCGCGGACACACCCGCCAGGGCGGCGCCGTCGGTGATGAGCTGACCGCGCAGGGCCAGCAGACCAAAGGCCGCCGGACGGCCCTCGAACTCCTCCTCGCCGCGGACGTGCTCCCAGCGCGTCTCCGCGTAGGAGATGGCCTTGAGCAGGTTCACCGGAACGTTGAACTCACCAGCGGCCTTCGCGAACTGCGCGTCCAGTTCGTTGGGCGTGCGGCGAGCCGCGTCGGCCACCGCGCGGGCCGCGTCGTCCACCGCGCCTGCGGGAACCTGCGACTCAGGTGCTGTTTCTTCCGGAGACGTTTCGGTCTGGGGGCCACAGGCCGTCAGGGCCATGGCCGCGGCCGTCACCGCGAACGTCTTGCGCAACACGTGCATGGAAACTCCTTGAAGGGGGGTCAGCAGCTCCACGGTCGCCCCCGTCCCACGGGAGCGGCGCAGGGCGCCATGCCTGAGCACCATGCATGCCAGCCACGCGTTCCCAGGGAGCACCTCTTTTTCTCGACCCCAGGTGGAGCATGGATGCTCCACCTTCCCGTCAAGAAATCTGCCCTCGAACCCGGGCCCCCGACGGCGCAACCACCTGGAATCAGGAATGACGCACATGTAAGCCCTGACAACCCAGGCGTCGGATTGGCCAACCGATGTCGCACTGACGTGTTTCGAGACAACTCGACGTAAAGTTACTTTACTACCTTTCCAGTTCCCCCCACCTTTTGGCGTGACACCGGATGCAGGGGATAGGACGAGGGGGCCGACAGGGGCGAGGGCTTCCGCTATGAGGGGGCCATGCGGCTCTTCGGAATCGGCGACACCCACCTGCCCTCCACGCGACAGAAGGACATGCACCGCTTCGGGTGGTCCGAACACCCCCTGCCGCTGCAGCGCGCATGGGATGAACGGGTGGCTCCGGAGGACGTGGTCATCGTGGCGGGGGACATCTCCTGGGCCACGCGGGCCCACGAGGTGATGGATGATCTGGCGTGGCTGGACGCGCGCCCGGGCCGCAAGGTGCTGGTGCGCGGCAACCACGACTACTGGTGGGGCGACTCCGCCTCCAAGCTGCGCAAGCTGCTGGAGCCCTTCCGCACCCTGGAGGGCTTCCTCCACAACAACGCCGTCGTCATGGGCCCCTGGGTGATTGCGGGCAGCCGGCTGTGGACCGCGCCGGAGGCGCCGCCCATGCCCGGAGGCGAAATGGGGGACGAGGCGGCGGACACCGGCTACGTGGAGCGGGAGACGCGCCGGCTGACGGCCTCCATGGAGGACGCGAAGAAGAAGGAGGCGGCCAGCGCCACGCCACTGGTGCGCGTGGTGGCCGTGCACTTCCCGCCGGTGTACGCGAACGAGAAGTCCACCGCCTTCAGCGAGCCCATTGAAGCCTTCGGACCGAAGGTGTGCGTCTATGGCCACTTGCACGCGGCCGGCATCGCCGCGGGCTTCACGGGCGAGCGCGGCGGCGTACGCTACGTGCTGGCCTCGTGTGACGCGGCGGGCTTCGCCCCGGTGCTGCTCGACGAGGTGTGAGGAGGCGCGCCATGCCGTCCAACAAGGCGGAGCTCGAGGCCCGGCTCGCGGCCGTGCACCCTGGTGATTCGGTGCGCGGGCTGTTCTTCAAGTCGGTGCTCAGCCTCGTCCAGCAGCAGGCGGGCCTGACGGCACTTGAGACAGTGCGCCAGGGGGCGCTGAGCGCGGCGTACACCGACTTGCTCACGTACCCGGCGCGGGACTTCCTGACGCTCCTCTACCGCGCGGCGGACGCGCTGGAGCCGCTGCTGGGTCCCGAGGACGCCGTCTTCCACGCCTGCGGCGAGAAGGACGTGACGCGCTTCTCCACCGGGCCGGGCATGCTCATCTTCGGAATCATCTCCCGCGGGGACCCGCAGAAGCTCTTCGCGGGCGCGCAGATGGGCTACGGCGCGGCCGTCAGCTACGGCAGCCGCGACTACGTGCCCACCGGCCCCACCTCCGGCACGCTGCACATGCGCCGGGACATGCTGCCGCCCGCCTACCACGAGGGCATCCTCACCGGCGCGCTGAAGGTGCTGGGCCTGCGAGGCACCGCGCGCGCGACGCCGCGAGGCATCGACAGCGCGGACTACGACATCCAGTGGGCTTGAGGCGCGGCGCTCAGTCGACGCGGGTGTAGGTGACGTCCAGCTCGGCCACGACGCGCTCGCCCACCGACGCCTGGCAGGTGAAGGTGTGCGCGTCACCGTCGTGCGCGCTGCGAACGGCGCCGAACGTCACCGTCTGGCCCGCGTAGGCCAGGGTGTCCGCCTTCAGGCGCACGTCCTTCGCCATGCAGCGGGCCCACGGCGCGCCTTCCAGCCGGCGAAGCAGCGTGGTGGCCACGCGCGTCATCCCACTGGCCACCACGGCCACCGGCATCACCGGGTGCAGCGCAAAGTGCCCCTTGCACATCTCCGCCGTCACCGGCCCCAGCGTGGCCGACAGGCTCTCACCATCCGGCCGCCAGTCGCGCAGCGCCAGCGGCTTGCTGTAGGGGTTCTGCCGCAGCTTGGCCCACTCCTCGGGGGTGCGCTGCACGCCGTCGTCGCGGCGCGGCTCGCGGCGCATGTCCACCCGGGCCTCGCCGAACAGGCGCGTGAAGGCGGCGGCGGACAGCACGTTGTAGTCCACCTCCAGGCGGAAGAACGGCGTGCCGTCCGGCAGCGACAGCAGCGTGTGCGCGGTGGCCGAGCGGCGGCCGGTGAACTCCGCCTTCGCCAGCCCCCACAGCAGGTCCGTGGCGCGGGCCATGGGCTCCGGGCGCAGCCACTGCCCGCGCGCGCCGCACGCCAGGTAGAAGTGCTGGCCGTCCTTGGGCGACATCAGCGCGGACGCGCATGAACCCAGAATCGCCAGGTGCCGCCCCGCCTCACCCAGGCCAATGGGGCCCGCTTCCGCGTCCGGGTCCTGCTGCACGGGGATGCGCGCCACCACCTCGCCCTCCCCCATCACCGTCACGTCCTTGAGGGCGTAGTAGGGGTCCCGCACGCAGATGCGCGGGTAGAGGTCCGCGTGCGTCAGCAGCGTGTGCGGCGCCAGCCCCGACAGCGTCTCCAGCGTCTGCTCCGACGAAGCCCAGGCAGAAACAGGGGCAACAGCGGAATTCGCGGACGAGGGCGCAATGTCGAGGAGCATGGACTGACCTGATTTCGGACGAGGGGTGCCGGGGGACACCAGTTTTCGAGATGCCGAGCTTCGTTCCACCGACAGAAGACCAATTCCGGCGGACGAAAATGATTTTCGGCATACGGTCCGAATTGTTGCCTCCTGCCGTAATTTTCCGTCCGAAAGGTAAAATCGGACGCAAATGTGGCAGGGAGGCGCAGCCCAGGACACAGAATCGCCATTCAACGCAAAGAGTCAAGGCAGATGTGGGGTGAAGCACACCCGCCCCGGCTCAGGCGTTCACGGGGCTACAACTCCACCTGCGCGCCCAGCTCCACCACCCGGTTGGGCGGGATGCGGAAGTACGAGGTGGCGCTGCGCGCGTTGCGGCTCATCCAGGCGAACAGCGCCTCGCGCCACACGGCCATGCCCGGGCGCTTGGTGGGAATCAGCGTCTCCCGTCCCAGGAAGAAGCTGGTGCCCATCAGTTGGAACTGGAGCCCCTTCTCGCGGCAGCGCTTCAGCACGTCGGGGATGCCCGGGTTCTCCATGAAGCCGTAGCGCGCCACCACGCGCACGAAGCCCTGCTCCAGCGGCTCCACCTCCACGCGCTCGCTGTGCGGCACGTGCGGCAGCTCCTCGGAGAGGATGGTCAGCAGCACCACCTGCTCGTGCAGCACCTTGTTGTGCTTGAGGTTGTGCAGCAGCGCGGGCGGGGTGCCTTCCGCGTTGCCCGTCATGAAGATGGCCGTGCCCGGCACCCGCACTGGAGGGTGGTCGCCGAAGCTGCCCAGCAGCTCCTTCAGGGGGATGCTGGCCGCGCGCAGCTTGGCCGCCAGGATGTCGCGCCCGCGCTTCCACGTCGTCATCAGCGTGAAGACGACGACAGCCATCAGCAGTGGGAACCAGCCGCCGTCCGCCACCTTCACCGCGTTGGCGCCGAAGAAGGCCAGCTCCACGGTCAGGAACAGCCCCACCACGGGAATGGCCACCCACCGCCGCACGCCCCACAGCTCCCGGGCCACCACGTAGGCCATCAGGGTGGTGATGACCATGGCCGTGGACACCGCGATGCCGTACGCCGACGCCAGCGCGCTGGAGGAGCGGAAGCCCAGCACCAGCGCCACCACGCCCACCAGCAGCGCCCAGTTCAGACCGGGCAGGTAGATTTGCCCCATTTCCTCCGCCGAGGTGTGCACCACCTCCATGCGCGGGCTGTAGCCCAGCTGCATCGCCTGGCGCGTCAGGGAGAACACCCCCGCGATGAGCGCCTGCGAGGCGATGACGCCCGCCACCGTGGCCAGCGCCACCAGCGGGTACAGCAGCCAGGACGGCGCCAGCAGGAAGAAGGGATTGCGCGCGGCGCTCGCGTCGCGCAGCAGCAGCGCCCCCTGCCCCAGGTAGTTGAGCATCAGCGCTGGCAGCACCATGGAGAACCACGCCAGTTGGATGGGCTTGCGGCCGAAGTGGCCCATGTCCGCGTAGAGGGCCTCACAGCCCGTCACCACCAGGAACACGCCGCCCAGCACCAGGAAGCCATGCAGGTGGTTGTGGCGGAACAGCTCCACCGCATGCCAGGGCGACAGCGCCCCCAGCACCGCCGGGTTGTGGACCAGCTCCTTCACGCCCAGCCCCGCCAGCGTGAGGAACCAGACGCACATGACGGGACCGAAGACAGCGCCGATGTCCGCGGTACCGTGCCGCTGCACCAGGAAGAGCCCCACCAGGATGACCAGGGCGATGGGGATGACGTAGGGGTCGAAAACGGACGTGGCCACATGCAGGCCTTCCACCGCGCTGAGCACGGTGATGGCCGGCGTGATGATGCCGTCTCCATAAAGGAGCGCCGCGCCGAAGATGCCCAGCGTAATCAACACCGGACGCGCCCGGTGGGACGGCTGCGCGCGCTGCCGCTGCATCACCAGCGCCATCATCGCCAGGATGCCGCCTTCGCCCCGGTTGTCCGCCTTCATCACCAGCAGCAGGTACTTCACCGACACGATGATGATGAGCGACCAGAAGATGAGCGACAGCACCCCCAGCACGTTCGCGGGCGTCGGCGGAATCCCATGCGCCCCCGTGAAGCACTCGCGCAACGCGTACAGCGGGCTCGTGCCGATATCGCCGTAGACGATGCCCAAGGCCCCGAGGGCCAGCAGCGCCGAGCGCTTGAAGGTGTCCGGGCCCTTTTTGACGTCTTCGCCGCCCGGCACTCCGGTGGTGGTCGCTTTCACGAAGCCGCGCTTTAGCTGAACCCGGGCCTGGAGCAACCGCCACCGTGTTGCGCACGGAGTATTCCCTTGTGTGCCTGACGCATCCCCGCCTCGGCGTCACAGGGCCCTAGGGCGGGGAGTGCGTCCGGAACGAACACTCCCAGGCCAGGGATGTTCGACATTCGCGACGGCACGGCCGCCCTGCCCGGAGGGACGCTCCTCGCCCCGTTACAGCCATGCTCCCATGCAACACGATGGGTGGGGGGACTCGATGACGATGGTGGCGGCACTTGGTCAGGCAGAAGCCCGGCGGTCCGGAGCACGAGGTCCAGCGATGCTGGAAGCCATCCTCCAGGTCTCCCCCCTGGCCATCCACCTGATGGACCTGGATGGCACGGTGCGGCTGTGGAACCCCGCCGCCGAGCGGCTCTTCGGCTGGAGCCGGGAGGACGTGCTTGGCCACCGCGCCCCCTGGGCCACCGACGCCCGCTGGGAGACGTTCCGCCACCATCAGGAGCAGGCCACGCAGGGCCTGGAGCCGCCCTGTCTGGAGCTGGAGCTCCACCGGCGAGATGGCACGCCCCTCCATGTGGAGCTGTGGGCGGCGCCCATGCCACCGTCCACCACCGGTCCCGCCCAGTGCCTGGGCATGCTGGTGGACATCACCGAGCGGCGCCGGGGCGAGGCCCACCGACGGCTCCTGTCAGAGGCCAGTGAAGTCCTCGGCTCCAGCCTGGAGCAGGACGCGACGCTGGAGCACCTGGTGCGGCTCGCCGTGCCTGCCTGCGCGGATTCCTGCCGCGTGTTCCTCGAGGAGGCCCCGGGCGAGGTGCGATGCGTGGTGGCCGCGGGCCTGGACGCGCGGGAGCCCCTTGATGCGGGTACGCCTCACGTCCCGGACGAAGCGGCGGTGTCGCGAATCATCGCGTCCGGAGAGCCGGCGCTGCACGACGCGGAGCCGCCGTCCTGGCTGGGCGTGCCGCTGACGTGGCCGGGGCGGAAGGGCGCCGCGCTCGTCTTCTCGCGCACCGGACGGACCTTCGACGCGCGGGACATGGCACTGGCGCGGGAGCTGGCGCGCCGGGCGTCACTCGCCCTGGACCACGCGCGCCAGCACCACGAGGCGCGCCAGGCCATCCGCGCGCGCGAGGAGTTCCTGGCCATCGCCAGCCATGAGCTGAAGTCCCCCCTCAGCGCGCTCCAGCTCCAGGTGCAGAGCCTGCGCACCGCGATGGAGCGCTCACCGGACGCCGTCCCCTGGGAACGGCTGCACCGGGGGCTGGACCTGGTGGGCCGGCAGGCGAAGCGTCAGGCGAAGCTCATCGACGCGCTGCTGGACGTGTCGCGCATCCACGCCGGACGGCTGGAGCTGAACCCGGAGCCGGTGGACCTGGGCGCCCTGGTCCGCGAAGTGACGGAGCGCTTCGAACCGGAGCTGGCGGGCGCGGGCACGCACCTGACGTTGACGCTGCCGTTGGAGGCCCGCGGCCACTGGGACCGGCTGCGGCTGGACCAGGTGCTCACCAACCTGGTGTCCAACGCCATGAAGTACGGGCGGGGCAACCCCGTCCAGGTGGCGCTGTCCAGCACCGAGACCCACGTGCGCCTGGACGTGCGCGACGCGGGCATCGGCATCCCGCCGGAGCACCTGCCCCGCCTCTTCCACCGCTTCGAGCGCGCCGTGTCCGGCAGGGACTACAGCGGCGTCGGCCTGGGGCTGTGGATTGTCCGCGAGGTGGTGGAGGCCATGGGTGGCCACGTCACCGTGAGCAGCGAGCTGGGCGTGGGCTCCACCTTCACCGTGGTGCTGCCGCGTGCGCGCGGGTGAGGACGCCGGGGCCCACCCGCGCGCGCGTCCCTCACAGCGCGAGGAACAGGATGGCGGCCTTCTCCTCGGGGCTCGCCGCGAGGAACTCGTCCGGCAGCCAGATTTCCGAGTCGGGCGTCATGGCCCGGTCGCAGCTGCGCCGGCCCGTGTAGAAGCGGTTCGTGTTCGCCGCCTTCAGCCGGTAGGTGCAGTCGCGGACGTAGATGGTCAGCTCGCTGGGGCTCAGCTTCAGGTTGACGGGGCGTCCGCCAAATCCGCCCTTCGCCACGATGGCGTCCCCCTCCTTCGTCACCGTCAGGTTCACCGGCGCGCCGCCGACGGCACCCTCCACCGCCCCGTCCTTCAGCGTCAGGGCGAAGTTGCCCTTCAGCCCGCGGCCCTTCAGCATCCCGGGTGAGCGGGCCACCTGGAAGTCCGCCCCCGTCACCGCCTCTGGCGTCATCTCCAGGTTGAACGACTGGTAGGCAATCTTCATGTTGATGGCGTCCTGCTTCCGTTCGGCCATCGCTACGCCCGCCCCCAGCACCACCCCCAACACCAGCACGCTCCGGCGGAGCGGCATCAGCATGCGCTTCATGTGGAGACCTCCTCGTACGGTTTCATCCCCGGCTGAGTAACGACAGTGTGGACACCGGATACCGGCCCGTCATGCGCCTTGGGGTAACCCCCGGGAATTGCTTTCGGCGCGGTGGGCATCCCGCCAGGGAGGGGCCGGCGGGAGTCCACCGCCCACGCTGTGGGCACGCACCGTGAACGGCGTTGACACCCAGGCCCACCCCGCGCGCGCAACCCCGCGGAAACAGGCTCGTCCTCCGGTGGCAGGCCCCTTGCGATGGCGCCCCTCCGAAAGGAGCGGGCCATGGCGGAGACGGGCAACACGCGGTGGGGAACGGCGAGGCTGGACGGAGGCAAGGTGCTGCGCTGGAGCCTCCTGCACGCGGGAGCGCTGGTGGGGGGCACCTGTTTCTTCTCGTGGAGCGCGGTGGCGGTGTTCGCCGGGATGACCGCGGTGACGATGTGCCTGGGCGTGTCGGTGGGCCTGCACCGGGGACTCATCCACCGGGCCTTTCGTGCCTCGGCGCCCGTGGAGCGCGCGTTGGCGCTGCTCGGCACCCTGGCCGGATTGGGCGGCCCCATCGCGATGAGCCGCATGCATGACCTGCGCGACTTCCACCAGAACCAGCCGGAAGCGGACTGTCCCCCTTACTTCGGCTACCGCGAGGGCTTCACGCGCGCCATGGCCTACGCCCTCTTCCACACCTGGCACCCGCGAAGCGGCGCCGCGGACGTGCCAGCGGCGCCCCATGTCACGCAGGACGCGTTCTTCCGCGGGCTGGAGCGCGCGGGCCTGTGGCTCCAGGTGCCGCTCGCCCTGGCCTTGTACGCACTGGGCGGGGCGCCCTGGGTGGCGTGGGGCATCCTGGTGCGGCTGGCGCTCACCCAGGACGGCTTCTGGTGCGTCCATTACGTGAGCCATGTGGAGGGCGAGCAGCCCTACGAACTGCCAGGCTGCGCCGAACAGGGACGCAACGCCGGCTGGCTGGCGCTGCTGAGCATGGGCGAGTCGTGGCACAACACCCACCACGTCTACCCGGCCTCGGCGCAGATGGGGCTCGGGTGGCGGCAGCCGGACCCGGGCTGGTGGGCCGTGCGCGCACTGGCCGCGCTGCGGCTGGTGCATGACGTGAAGTCGCTGGCCCACCTGCCGCCGCGTCCGGGCGCACGCCCGCGCCGCCCGGAGCCTCGTCGAACCCGGCGCCTCTGCGTGCTCGCCCTACGCCGAGCCTGACGCTCCGATGTGGGCGTGCTTCACTCCTCGACGTTGCGCAGGAAGTCCGCCACGTGGGCGAAGCGCGCATCGAGGAAGCGGCGCAGGCCCCCGGTGATGCCTCGCGCATCCATGGCCCGTTGCATGGAGCGCACCCACGCATCACGCATGGCGACGCCGATGGACAGGTGGCCATGACGCATGCGCAGTCGGGGGTGGCCGTGACGCTCCGTGTAGTCCTGCGGCCCGCCCAGCCATCCCGCGAGGAACAAGCCGAACCGCTCACGCGTGCCGCGGTTCACCCGGCCCTCGGCGTCCAGCTCGTGCAGGCGCGCCAGCTCCGGCTCGTGGGCGTCCATGGCGTCGTAGAAAGCCTCGGCCAGGGCCATGGCCGCGTCGGTGCCACCCAGCCGGTGGTACGGCAGGTCGTCCGGGCTCGGGACCCAGTCGTCTTCGGTGGGCATCTTCAGTTGTACGGACATGCTTTCTTTCTACCGCTGGAAGCGCCCAGGTTCATGGAGACTCGTCATTCCCCTCGAAACGCCCGGCTGACCTCCGGCGGACAGAGAGGCAGGCGGTCCATGGGCCGCTCACCCTGGAAGATTTGACCTGGGTGAGAGGCGGTTGCTAGAGCCACGGCCACCCGTGCCCATTTCCCCCCGCGTCGCACCGTCCCCTCCCGTGGCCTGGGTGCTCGACGACAGTCCGGTAGAGACCCAGGCCATCTGCAGCGCGCTGGAGCCCTACTGCAGAGTCACCGGGTTCTTGGACGGGGCCTCGCTGCTGGAGTCCCTGACGCAGGGGCCCGTGCCCGAGGTGCTCGTGCTGGACTGGCACCTGCCCGGCATGTCGGGCCTGGAAGTTTGCCGCTTCGTCCGGAGCAATCCCGCCACCGAGCACGTCCCCGTCCTGCTCATCACCGGGAACACGCGCGCGGAGGACGTGGTGGAGGGCCTGTCCGCGGGGGCCAACGACTACGTCTTCAAGCCCTTCCGCCCGGTGGAGTTCGCCGCGCGCGTCCAGGCCCTGGCGCAGTGGGAGCGCACGCGACGCAAGACGTTGGAGGATGAGCGGGCGCGACGCCGGCGGCTGGAAGGCACGCTGACGGAGGTCCAGGCCGCCGAGGAGCGCGCCTGGCGCAGCGAGCTGCGCTTCCGGCTGGCGGCGCGCGCCACGCGGGACGCGGTGTGGGAGTGGGACCCGCGCACGGGCCTCATGGATTGGACGAGCGGACTGCACGAAGTCTTCGGCTACGCCCCCGGCACCATCCAGGACGAGCATCGCTGGTGGGAGGAACGGCTGCACCCGGACGACCGCGCGCGCGTCGTCGCCAGCCGGAAGGCCACCGTGGAGGGCCCCGAGCACGAGTGGCAGGACACCTACCGTTTCCAGCGTGGAGACGGCTCCTGGGCCTACGTGGCGGACCGCTGCCACATCATCCGCGACGCGCAGGACAAGGCGACGCAGGTGGTGGGCGCCATGCAGGACGTCACCGAGCGCCACGAGGCCGAGGCCGCCCGGGCCCGGCTGCTGGAGCTGGAGCGCGGCGCCCGGGAGGAATCGGACCGGCAGCGCGCCATGCTGGCCACGCTGTTCGAACAGGTGCCCGCGCTGCTCGGCGTGCTGAGCGTGCCGGACCAGCGCTGCGTGGTGGCCAACGCGCGGCTGAGGCAGCGCTTCGGTCAGCGGCAGTTGGTGGGCCGCACGCTCCGCGAGGCCCTGCCGGAGCTGGAGGACCAGAACGTCCTCGAGCTGCTGGACACCGTCTTCGCCACTGGTGAGCCCTTCAGCGCGCGGGAGCTGCCCGTACGCATCGCCCAGGTGCCCGGCGCCCTTCCGCCGGAAGGCTACTTCGACTTCATGTACCAGCCGATGCGGGACGCCAGCGGACGGCTGACGGCCGTCATCCTGTTCGCGGTGGAAGTCACGGACTCCGTCCTGGCGCGGAACAAGGAGTCAGAGCTGGCGCAGCAGATGAAGGCCCGCGCGGACTTCGAGCGGCAGCTCATCGGCATCGTCAGCCACGACCTGCGCAACCCGCTGGGAGCCATCACCCTGGCGGTGTCCATGATGCTCCAGCGCGGACCGCTGGATGAACGGCAGGAGCGTCAGGCGCAGCGCATCCGGAGCTCGGCGGACCGCGCGACGCGGATGATTCGCGACCTGCTCGACTTCACCCGTGCGCGTCAGGGGACGGGGCTTCCGGTGTACCCGCAGCCCATGGACCTGCACGAAGTCGCTCGCACGGTGCTGGACGAGGTGCACGCCGGCTGGCCCGACCGTCACCTGGAGACGGAGCGCACCGGAAATGGCGTGGGCACGTGGGACCCGGACCGGCTTGCGCAGCTCATTGGCAACCTGGTGGGCAACGCCTTGCAGTACAGCCCGCCCGGCACGCCCGTGCGGGTGACGTCCCGAGGCGATGACGACGGCGTCGTGCTGGAGGTCCACAATCTGGGCCCGGCGATTCCCCTGGAGCGGCAGCCGCGCATCTTCGAGCCGCTGGAGCGCGCCACGGTGCGCCCGGAGGACCAGGGCCGGCGCAGCATCGGCCTGGGGCTCTACATCGTGCGCAGCATCGTCCTGGCCCACGGCGGCACGGTGGAGGCCCGCTCCCAGGAGGAGACGGGCACCACCTTCACCGTGCGGCTGCCACGCCATGCGCCCACGGCGCTACCCGTGCACGAGCTCACGGCGCCCAACGCTTGGGACGGCGCTTGAGCGTCGTCAGGCCCAGCCGGTCACAGAACGCTTCGTACACGGCGGCCGGCACGCCCTTCCACGCCAGGTCCTCCAGTGACGACGTGCCCGGCAGCGGCGCGTCCGTCACCAGCGTGGCCAGCCGGCGGTAGAGCAGCGCGGCGTCACGGTGCTCGCGCAGCGTCGCGGCCAGCTTCTCCGCGCCCCGGGGACGAACCTTCCACTCGGACGCCTCCGCGGGGATGTCCTCCAGGTGGCCATGCGCGCTCAGCAATGCCGACGCGCCCTTCTCCCCGAAGCCCGGCAGTCCGGGGATGCCATCCGCCGCGTCGCCCATCAGCGCCAGCAGGTCCGGCACGCTCGCGGGGGGCACGCCCAGCTTCGCGCGCACCGCCTCCTCGTCGAGCACCTTCTCCTGCCGCCGGTCCACCTGCACCACGCGGCTGCCACGCACGCACTGGCCCAAGTCCTTGTCGGGCGTGAGCAGCCGCACCTGCTCCACCGTGTCCGCCCAGCGCGCCGCGGCGGTGGCCAGCGCGTCATCCGCCTCCTGCTCCTTCATGGACCACGCGGTGACGCCCAGCGCGCGCACGGACTCCTCCGCCAGGTCGAACTGCGCGTGCAGCTCCGGCGGCACGCCCTCGTCGCTCTTGTAGCCGTCGAACAGCGCGTTACGGAACGAGCGGATGGGGTTATCGAACGCCACCGCCACGTGCGTCACCGCCTCGTCCGCGTCGTGCAGCAGCGCGAGCAGCGAGGACATCAGCCCCACCGTGGCCTTCACGTCCTGTCCATCCGGCGCGGCATGGCCCGGACGGGGTGAGAAGTGGGCGCGGTAGAGCTCGTAGGTGCCGTCGACCAGGTGCAGGCGCATGTCGCCCTCTCTACCCCCGGTGGCGCACGCCGGCCAGTGCCCCGGTGCGCCCGGAAGGCGCCTGCAAGGCTGCCCGCCCGCCCTTCGGCCAACCCTGCCACGGTCGGATTGCCGGCCTGTCTCCGCGGCCCCACCTCTACGTCTGGGCGCGCCATGACGCGTGTCCACGTCCTCGAGCGGCAGGAGGTGAAACCATGCGCCTGAAGCTGGCGGCGGTGCTGCTGGGCCTGACGATGGTGGGATGCGCCGGGCGGCAGGTGCTTCCCGCGCCGAACGAGCACCGGGTGCAGGCGGAAGCCTCGCTGCGCGCAGCGGAAGGCGCTGGCGCCGCCCGAGTCCCGGAAGCGGCCCTACACCTGGAGTTCGCCCGGCAGCAGATTGCCGACGCGGAGCGGCTGTGGGTGGAAGGCGAACAGGAAGCCGCGGAGCTGCGCTTCATGCAGGCCGAGGCGGACGCGGAGCTGGCGCAGGCGCTGGCCCGGGCCGTCCCGCTGGAGCGCGAGTCGCGACGCACGGCCGCCCAGGCGGAGTCCCTGCGCCGCGGCCAGCCGTGAGCAGCCAACCTCGACAGGAGAGAGCGACATGCTGAAGCGTGGATGGAAGGCCCTCGCTGGCGTCACGGCGCTGGCCGCCGTGGGGTGCGCACACGCACCGCCGCCACAGGAACTCCTCAACGCGCGCGCGGCCTACCAGGAGGTCTCCACCAGCCCCCAGGGCCGAGAGCGTCCTCGAGACGTCGCGGCGGCGCGAGATGCGCTGCTGGAAGCCGAGCGGGAGTACGACCGCAGCCAGGACTCTCCTCGCACCCGCTCGCTGTCCTACGTGGCGTTGCGCAAGTCCGAGACGGCGGGGGTACGTGGCACCGCGGACCTGGCGGCGCGGCGTCAGGCGGAGGCCCAGGCCACGCTCCAGCAAGCGCAGGCGCGGCAGTGGCAGCGCTCGCAGGCGGAGCTGGATGCGGCCCGGCAGCAGCTCGCCCAGGCCGAGCGTGAACGGCTGCAAGCCCTCCAGCAACAGCAACAGGCCCGGCAGCACGCCGTGACGCAGCAGCAGGAAGCCGAGCGCATGCGGATGGATGCCCAGCGGCGCCAGCACGAGGCGGAACAGCTGCGGCGGCTGGCCCAGCAGCAGGAGGCGGAGTCGCGGCGGCTGGCGGAGAAGACCACGCGACTTCAGGAAGAAGAGCAGCGCCGGGCGCGGGCCGAGTCCGAATCCCGGCGCCTGGCCCAGGAGAACCACGAACTGCTCCAGCGCTCGGCGGAGCTGGAAGCGGAACAGGAGGCACGGCGCCAGGTGGAGCGGGAACTGGAACGCGAGCGACAGGCGAGGCTCGACGCGGAACGGCGCGCCACGGAGGCGCTGACGCAGTTGGAGTCGACGGCGCGCGACGTGAAGGTCCGCGAGGAGGCGCGAGGCCTGGTGCTGACCATGTCAGGGCAGGTGCTGTTCGCGTCGAACGCCGTGGACCTGCTCCCGACGGCGCGTGAGCAGCTGACGGAGGTGGCCAACGCGCTCAAGGTGTCCGACAGTCCCATGGTCATCGAAGGCCATACGGATTCGATGGGCTCGGACGCGATGAACGAAGCCCTGTCCTACCGGCGGGCGGAGCACGTGCGGGAGTTCCTCATCAGCCAGGGCGTGAGTCGCGGCCGCATCCAGGTGCGCGGCCTGGGCGAGTACCGCCCCATCGCCAACAACTCCACCCCAGAGGGCCGCGCCAACAACCGGCGCGTTGAAATCATCCTCCCGCGCGGAGGAGAGGAGGCCACTGGCGGCAGCGGCGCTGAGCCCCCGACGACGCCTCGGCGCTGAAATCCCACGGACGCCGGAGTTGAATGCCCGCCATGGGCCCAGGCGCAGTTTCCAATCTGCTGAGCACCGAACGCCTGCATCTGGTGCAGCTCCCACCGGATGCGGCGTGGCGGGTGCTCGCGTACCACGAGGCGAACCGGGAGCACGTTTCCACCGTGTCACCGGCACGGCCGGCCAACTTCTTCTCGGTGACGTACTGGCGCACGCGGCTGGCGCAGGACCGCGAGGACTTCCGGCTCGACCTGTCGCTGCGCGTGTTCCTGCTGCCGCGAAACCAGCCCATCCAGCTGTCGCCCATCATCGGCAACGCCTCACTCACGAACATCCGCCGCGGCCCGTTGCAGTCCGCGGACCTGGGCTACGGCCTGGACCACCGCTACGAAGGCCAGGGCCTGATGACGGAGGCCCTGCGCGCGCTGTGTGACTACGCCTTCAACGTCATGGGCCTGCACCGGCTCCAGGCCAACCACCTGCCGGAGAACCTGCGCAGCGCCGCGGTGCTGAAGCGCCTGGGCTTCCAGGTGGAGGGCATCGCGCGGGAGCTCCTGCTCATCGACGGCCAGTGGCGCGACCACGTCCGCAACGCGCTGATTGCCCCTGGCCGGCGGGGATGACCCGGGGCTATTCGCCGCGCTTCGTCATGTCGAAGAGCGCCCGGGCCTGGGAGCCCAGGAAGCCGTCGAAGTCCGGCGTGCGCTGGGCAATCTCGAAGTAGGCGTAGGGCCAGGAGCGCGAGCCACCGCCCTTGAGCGGCACCGGCAGCGGCGCGGCCTGCGTGGCCGTCTGCCGCAGCGACGTCCCGGGCGCGCCCTCGATGTCGGCCTTCATCGGCACCCCGGCCTCGCGCATGCGTCGCTGCCACGCCTCCACGTCGTCCACCGAGCCGGTGAAGTGGTTCACCTTGCGGCCGAAGGCGAGCAGCCAGGCGCCATACTGGGACTCCTTCTCCAGCTCCAGCAGCGCGGCCTCGTCGGGAGGGGGTGGCGGGCCGAACCACGCGGCCAGTGCGTCCACGTCCTCGGGAGGTGCGGGGTCCTCGGGCAGCCGGGCGAGCAGCTCGCGAGCGCGCGGGGACAGCTCCTCCTGCTTCAGCTCGGAGATGAAGATGCGGGGCAGCCCCGCCGGATGTAACAAATAGATGGCGGACAGGTGCGCATCCGGAAAGGTGTACGCGCCCGCGGCCTTCCAGCCGAGCCGGACGAAGGGCTGCGAGAAGAGCGCGATGCCACCACCGGGCCGGGCCAGCGAGCGGAGCGCGACGTGGTCATTGCGGAAGCGGCCCCCGGAGAGCTGCACGAAGGTGCGCGCATAGGGCACCTCCGCGGCGTAGCGCTCCCACAGCAGGTCCAGGAGACGGTGGGCGGAGTCGGTGGTCATGGCGCGCGAATCTAGCGCCACCACCCGCCGACAGCCGCCGTGGCGGCCCGGGCCACCGTCCCGCGGAAAAAAGAGCGGCGGCGCGCGGCCCCGGGTCCTTGGAGGGGACTTCAGCCAGAGACGCGCGCCGCCGAGCAGCGAAGCTGCTGAAGACTCGCCTTGGAGTTTCGAGTCTTCACACCGAGGGTATGGTATGCATTGACTTCTTCCCCGCCACTCCACCCGCCACCCGGAAGCGAGCGCCGGAATAGGGTGTGGCGAAGGAAAATGCCAGGACGCCGCAAGCCGCCTCACCAACGCAGCGTTGAGCTAGCTTGAAGTCCTGCTAATCCAAACTTTGTAGCCGCAACATTCCGCCTGAGATGCGTGAAAGACGGCTCACATCATTTGAATGAGAGAATTTGAGAACTGAGAGTCAGTGCAGGTGCTCGGGAAGCATGGGCAGTCCGTGGAAGAAGCGGCGCCCGCTCTCGAAGCGGCGGTGGAAGCAGATGCGGTCATCCAGGTAGAGGCGGGCCATCTCCTCCTCGCCATAGGCCGTGAAGAAGGTGGCGCGGGCCTCGTCGCAAGCGGCCTCATACGCCGCGCGCAGGGCCTCCCAGTCCTCGGGTGGAGTCTCCTCCCCACTGAGCCAGACGCCCTGCTCCACGCCGTACTCCCGCTCCATCAGCTCCAGCTCCAGCGCCAGGCGGCACACGCGGGGTTCGTCACCAATCGCCTCGTCCGCCATGGAGGTGAGGATGTGGGCCACCAGGAAGAAGCCCGCATCGGGAGGCACCACCCCTTCTTCACGCGCGGCGCGGAAGGCCACCAGCAGCTGCGCATCCATCGCGTCGTCCCCCAATTCGAGCAACAGGGTGGCGAGGCCCCGCCACCGCGCCTCCATGTCCCCCACTTCCTGGAGGTTCAGTGCCTCGTCTCGCGTCTTCTTCATCGTGTGGCTCCTTCGGGAACTGCTCCCGAAAATCTCATCCGGGTCTGACGTCCAACCACGATTGCGAGGACGTCCGGATTTACCGTTGCTTGCATCCACCGTTGAGCGGATGACGGAGCACCGCGGTGGCCGTCCGCTGATGGACGCGTCGTCGCCCGTCGAGCCATGCTGCTCGCCACCGTGTCCATCGACCTGCGCGCCGCGACGGCTGCGGACGACCCCTTCCTCTTCGCGCTGTACGCCAGCACCCGGGAGTCCGAGCTCGCCGCCTGGGGTTGGGCGCCCGCACAGCGCGACGCCTTCCTCCGCATGCAGTGGGTGGCGCAGTCGCACGACTGGGCCGCCCGCCATCCTCACGCCGACCACCAGGTGGTGTGTCTCCAAGGCCAACCCGTGGGGCGCCTGCTGGTCGCGAAGGACGCGGCGGCGTGGCGGGTGGTGGACATCGCCTTGTTGCCCGCGCACCAGGGAAGCGGCGTGGGGACCCGACTGCTGACCCAGGTGCGGGACGAGGCCGGGAAAGCAGGCGTCCCCCTCCGGCTGCGAGTGCTACGAACCAACCCCGCGCGCAGGCTGTACGAGCGCCTGGGCTTCGAGGTGGACGCCGAGCCTCCCGAGGAGGCCGCCGCCCCTTACGTCGCCATGACGTGGAACCCCGCGCCACGTCAGGACTGATGCACAGCGGAACCATGCTCCGGAAACACGAACGGCCCGCGAGCTGATTGCCCGCGAGCCGCCCGCATCCCCCCAAACCGCCAGGACCTACAGGAACACGTTCTCCGGCGTGGGCGTGACAGTCCGGAGGTCATATCCGGCGGCTCCCGCCTCGGACGGCTGAGGCGCGGTCAGCGTCCCGCCACCACCCGAGCCACCATTTCCACCGCACGCGCCGCCCCCACCGCCCGCGGAGATGGCCTGGCTTGCGCCCGTGGGATTCGCGGTGGCGCCCGCGGCACCCGCACTCACGAGAATGCCGCCTGTCACGCTGGGCGTCGTGGTGGAGAGGAGCTGGACGATGCCGCCGCCGCCGCCGCCGCCGCCGCCCTTGCCCGCGCCCCCAGCGTTGTTGCCAGCGCCACCATTGGCCCCCACCGCTCGGACGAATCCCCCCACGGTGATGGAGCCCTTGCCCACGAGGACGATGGCGCCCCCCGCGCCACCGCCCGAGCCGGGCAGGTTGGAGGCGGTTCCACCAGACTCACCATTGGCATTGATGGCGCCCCCCGGGGGAATGCGGATCGCTCCCTGCGCGAGAATGACCAGGGAGCCGCCACCCCTGCCACCGGCCACACCGGCCTGCTTGGCACCCGCGCCGCCGCCCAGGCCGCCGGGTCGCAGGAGTTGCGCGGCCTGGAGCGGCAACAGCCCACGCCCGCCCTGGGGCTCGCCTGCGGCCGCACGCGCCACGCCTGCCTCCGCGGGCCCGGTTCCGTTGTCCTCGGCACTGGGGTCCACGATGATCGTACCGTTGATGGTGACGTCGCCGGTGGCCCGGATGACCGTTCCACTCGGGACAATCAGCGTGCCGGAGACGGTGACGTTCGTGAACTGCAGGTGCTGCCGGCCGGCCAACGTGCCGTAGCCAGTGGCCGTGGTCAGATCCACGGTGTTGCCGCTGGGGACGTTGTACGCCCCAGCCGACCCGTCACCGTAGGCGCCCAGCGAGCCCATGGGCCCCTGCGGACCTTGGGGGCCCTGCGGACCAACCGGTCCCGAAGGGCCCTGCGCCCCTGCAGGTCCCGTCGCGCCCGCGGGACCTTGACCGCCCTGCGGTCCCGCCGGCCCGTTGCACACGAAGCGGGTGAGCGCGACATTCTCCTCGCCCGCATCCAGCGTTCCATTGCGGTTGGCGTCAACGCCCATCTCCAGCCGCACGCCACCAGTGGCGCAGTTGCCGGACGCCGGCTCCACGGTGGTCCGCGTCACCGTGCCCAAACCGACATCACCCTGGGGGCCCGTGACACCCGCTGGGCCCACCGGGCCCTCAGGTCCTGCGGAGCCCTGCGGTCCCGCAGGCCCGGCAGGTCCCACCGCGCCAGCGGGCCCCTCCGGTCCCCGGTCACCCTGCAGGCCCGTCTCACCTTGAAGACCGGTTGGCCCCTGCACGCCCTGCTCACCCCGGAGGCCCTGCGGGCCCATGGCGCCCTGCGGCCCCTCGGGTCCCATGAGCCCCTGAGCCCCGTTGCACACGTAACGGGTCAGCGAGGTGTCGACCTCCTCATCCTCCAGCTGACCGTTCCGGTTGAGGTCGATGCCCGTCTCCACCACCACACCCGCCTGGGCGCAGTTCTCACCGGAGGGTTCGGAGTCGGTCCGGACCAGCGCCGTCAGCCCCGGAGGTCCTTCCGGCCCGCCTGCCGAGCCCGGAGGACCTTGCGGCCCCTGTGGGCCCGTAGCGCCAGGCGCACCTGGCTCGCCCTGAGGACCAGCGGGCCCCTCGGCGCCCGGCGCTCCCGGAGGGCCTTCTGCGCCCGCGGGCCCTTGCGGCCCCTGCGGTCCTGGCGTGCCTTCCTCACACGCCGACAGCACCAGCAGTGCCGTCAACGGAAGCGCCTGAAACCATTTCTGATACAGCGGGCGTCGCCAGTTCTCTTGCGTCATCTGCCGGCCTCCTCGTCGTGAAACGTCACGCCGCGGGCCTCTGAGCAAGCCGCACGCCACGCCAAGAAGACCGGGGCGACCCCAAGCAGTTCGGCGGTAACCGGGCAGATTCTCTCGTGGGAGAGAACCCATGAGACGTTGCTGCGGCGTCCGGGTCAGACGCACCCGCGTTTCATCGGCACGCGGATCCGCCGCGGCGTCTGGGCCGGACGCATGCGCGTCTGTATCGGACGCACGAGCGCGCGTGACACAGCGAGACATGGAGGCACCACGTCTCACGTTTCATTGCATGCCGCCGTCACCCGCACATGAAACACGCGCGATTTCAGCGCTGGCCGGAGCTTTGCTCAGGGAGGAAGCGCAGCAGGCGCAGTCGGGCAGTTCTCTCCTCGAAAGGTAGACGCACGTGTCAGAGCCCTTCATCGGTCAGATCATGATGTTCGCAGGCAACTTCGCTCCGCGGGGCTGGGCATTCTGCCAAGGGCAGCTTCTCTCCATCGCCCAGAACTCGGCGCTCTTCTCCATTCTTGGCACGACCTATGGAGGCAATGGGCAGACGACGTTTGCCCTACCGGACCTGCGTGGCCGCTATCCCATGCAGCCGGGCCAGGGCCCCGGCATGTCCCCCCGCACGCTGGGCGAACAGGGTGGAACCGAAACCGTGACGCTGCTTTCGACGCAGATGCCGGAGCACAATCACACCCTGAATGTGAGCAGTCAGCACGGCGATACGGAAACGCCCATTGGCACCGTGCTCGCGGCGGACTCCACGGCGACCGTGCTCAACTACCGGGCTGCCCCCATCGACGGGACCATGAACCCCGCGGCCATCGGCGTCGCGGGTGGAACCCAGCCGCACAACAACATGTCGCCCTTCTTGTGCATCAACTTCATCATCGCGCTGGAAGGCATCTACCCGTCGCGCAACTGACGCACCGTGAGTCCCCAGGGCTCAGCGCCTCGCGCCATTCACGCGTGCGAGGCGCAGTGGGGCCACGCGGACAGCCGCCGCGAATCCGTCCCCACGAGCCACCCCTTCCAGGTCCTCAAAGACCCTGAACTGCGGGGTGGGTAGCCCGTTCCCGGCAGGGTGGGCACGTCGGGGGCAGCGTTACGGCACGGGAGCGTGGGCGGTGGTGGCGGAGCGAGACGGCGGGGGGCAACGCTCGCAAGTCACACCGACGACGGTGTTCACCGTCTGCGCCTCCGTGCTCGCGGTGGTCGTACTCGTCACCTTCGTGGCGAAGACGCGGGTGGCACTGACACTGACGGGCATCGCCACCATCCTGGCGCTCGCGTTGGAACATGGCGTCGCGCGACTGGAGCGCGGCAGGATGCCTCGACTAGCCGCCATCGCCCTGGTGATGACGGCGTTGCTGGTCGTCGTCGCCGCCCTCGCGCTGCTCGTGGTTCCGGCCGCAGCGGACCAGTTGGATGCCCTGGTTCGCCAGTGGCCGCAGTTGATGGCGGAACTGCGGAGCTCTCGGCTCATCCAGGTGCTCAGCGAGCGGTTGCAGGCGCTCGGCTGGGCGCGGCGGTTGGAGGAAGCAACGCCCCGGCTCGCTACGGGCGCCCTGCCGACGCTGCTCATCCGAGCCATCGGAGGCGTGGTGGGGATGGTCATCTCGGCGCTCACTGTCTTCTTCCTCGTCGTGTTCATGCTGACATTCGGAGGAGACCTGATTCGCAGGGGGCTGGCCCTGGTCGGCCCCGAGCACCGGATGCGATACGTCCGGGTCCTCCACAACGTCTACAGCGCGACGGGCGGCTACCTGTCCGGGCTGGTGCTCATCTGCACCATCAACGCCACCCTGACCACGGTGACGCTGGCGCTCCTGGGCTTGCCGTACTTCCTGCCTCTGGGCATCGCCAGTGGCTTCTCCAGCCTGGTCCCTTATGTGGGGCCGCTCATCGCTGGGGGCGTCATCACCTTGCTGACGTGGGCCACGCAGGGCATCTGGGCGGCAGCGGTCGCGCTCGCCTACTTCCTGCTGTACGGGCCCCTCGAGGGCAACGTGCTGGCCCCACTCGTCTTCCGACGTACGGTCCACGTCAATCCGCTGCTCGTCCTCCTGGCAGTCCTGTTCTGCGCGGAGCTGGCCGGCATCGTGGGCGCGGTGGTGGCGGTGCCCGTGGCCGCGACCCTTCAAATCATCGCCCGGGAGGTCCTCCTCTTCCGGCAGGAGCGCAGGGCGGCGCGCACCATCCACCCCGCGGAACCTGAATGACGCCCTGAAAGGGGGACACGATGGCCGCGGGTCCACTCCCATGGCTGCTGACCCATGGCACAGCGGCCCTGCTCTTCGCCGCCCTGGTCGCCGGAGGCATGGGGGTGCCCATTCCAGAGGACCTGGTGCTGTTGTCGCTAGGCATCCTCGCGCACCGGGACGTCCTGCCCATCGCCCTGGCGGTCGCGGTCGCGGTGGCCGGAGTGCTCTGCGGCGACACGGCCCTCTTCATTACCGCCCAAAGGTTGGGGCCCGCGCTGTACGCGCATCCACGGATGAAGAAGCTCCTGCCGCCGGAACGCCGTGAGCGATTGGCCCAGCTTTACGCGCGCCACGGCGGGCGCTGCATCTTCGTGGGGCGCTTTCTCTCGGTGCTGCGCGGGGCGGTGTTCATCATGGCCGCGGTGCATGGCATGCGGCTGCGCGACTTCCTGCTGTGGGACGGATTGGCGCTATGCCTCAGCGCCCCGGTGGTGGTGGCACTGGGGTACGCCTTCTCGCACAGCGTGGACGCGGTGGCGAAAGGGGCGGCGCGAGCCGAGCACCTGCTGGTGCTGGCCACGACGGCGGCCTTGCTGACGGTGGGGGGCGTGCGCCGGCTGCGCACGCGACGCCAGGCCCAGCGCCCGCGGTGACGCGCGGAAACCCCACGCGCCCCAAAACGGAAAACCCCCGGTGTCCACGAGGGACACCGGGGGTTTCTCAAAAAGAATCCGGCAGCGACCTACTCTCCCGCGCGGTTTCCCGCGAAGTACCATCGGCTC